>JAFWFF010000155.1 GCA_017515765.1 Bacillota bacterium
GCGTTTGGGTGAGAACGCGTTCCCCGACGCCCTGAAAGACGAGGAGATGAATCCAAGCGCCAGCATGTGGTACGTTATTACCTCGAGCCTCGACATACCGTTGTCCCCGAAGATGAACGTGTCGAACAGAGGTTTTCCTATCACAGGCCTGAGCGCAGCCGACAGTATGAGGAGCAGGAGTCCCGCTATCACAGAGGTGGGTATCAGAGACGCTCTAAGAAATCCAACAGACCGCTTGAGGCCGTTGGCCGCGAGGAGCGCGATCAAAAGCGCCGCAGCGATCGCCACGAGCCCCCATACGTTATAATCCCAGAAATTTGACACCTTCGGTCCCTCCGTTCTTCTCCGCCTGCGCGTTTTTGAATCTATAGTACAGATTGACGTATTTAAGGGCGTTGAACCTGTCGCCTCCCGCTATCTGGATCACCCTTCCGCCGTTATAAATGTTCAGCTTTTTCTTCCCTAGGACCGTTATCGTATCGGTCTCGTCAAAAAGTATGGTCTCGATCGTTTCTCCGTCCGCCCCTTCGATCTCTATGCGGTCTCCGAAGAGCAGCGCGGTCACTCCGTCAGCCGCGGGCACCTTCCTGTCGTAGAGTCTGACGGTATAGAGCGCGAGGCCGGCGTCCCTGAACAGCGGCCTGTCCGTATTATCTTCCGGGTCCGTCGAATTAACAAAGGCTTCCTGATAGTCATACCAGCCGCCTATCGAATCAAAGACGGGCTTTCCGGAAAGATCGATGAGTTCTTTATGCTCCGTATATCTGAACGACCTGCCGCACCTGCAGCAGCTGACTGTATCGCCTTTGCTCTCAAACCCAGAGAAGCCGCAGTCCGGGCATACGTAGAACAGTCTCTCGAGATACTCCGCAGGCGCCTTGCTCAGATACTCGCCTCCGGGGCCGGACTCATCGACCCACAGCGCAGTCTTCAGCCTGGCGAAGAACTCCTCCGCATCCATGGCGGAATACTCTTCGGGAGTGATGACTTCGCTGACGTACGCTTTGATCTTTCCGCGCCTTCTGTTCCCCGCCCATCTGGGTTCGACTCCGTAACCGCCCTCTATCCGCAGAATGGCGGCGGGAAGCTTGAGGAGTTTTATCAGCTTGACGATGCCTATATTGAAGTTGGTCGTCCTGCCGCTGAATGTCCGGTTGCCTTCCGGCGCGACGGCGATGCTGCCCCCCTGCTTCACTACTGTGATGCAGTTCTTCACCGCCCGCGTATCCTTCATCTGCTTAAGGATTGGGATCGGGGCGACGGTCCACGCCAAAAGCCGGGATACCCATCCGTTGGACATGATATCCTCTGTCGCGATATGG
Organism: Bacillota bacterium; assembly: GCA_017515765.1. GTDB lineage: Bacteria > Bacillota > Clostridia > Peptostreptococcales > Anaerovoracaceae > Eubacterium_B. Next base: position 1,323 of record JAFWFF010000155.1, read on the forward strand.
TATACAGGCTTTCCGTTGATTATCGAAATGAAAAACTGGTCCAGGGGCGTCTGGTGGTTGTAGAGATAGATATACTGCCCGGTCCTGCCTTCAGGGAAGGGAACGATCTCCAGTCCCGGATACAGGATGCGGCAAAGCGCTTTGATGACCGGATAGGCCAGCTTGTATATGATCGAATGGCGCTTGAGCACCCATTGTCTGGCAGGAGTTTTCTCCTTCTTGGGATCCACGGCGGTCCTTTCCTTCACACAGTTTCTGTTATTGTCTTTATTATTATATCAAAAAAAACACATTATTACAAAAACAGAAAAACAGCCTCGCGAGAGGCTGTCTTCTGTATGTTTCAAATGCTTATTTTTTCTTCTTGTTAACGGCATCCTTGAGAGCTTTGCCGGCCTTGAAGACGGGAGCCTTGGAAGAAGCGATCTTGATCGTCTCCTCGGGCTTTCTGGGGTTGCGACCCTCTCTAGCTTTTCTCTTTCTGGTCTCAAAAGTACCGAATCCGATCAGCTGTACCTTCTCACCCTTTACCAGAGATTCCTGAACGCTTGCCAGGAACGCATTGATCGCAAGTTCAGCATCCTTCTTCGTGAAGTTTGTCTTTGCTGCAACAGCAGCTACCAACTCAGCCTTGTTCATCGTATAATCCTCCTTAAACTAAGCACGCTCTATTAATGTTTGATCTCATTCCAAACTGCATCCATCTCGGATAACGACATATCCTGAAGTTTCTTCCCGAGAGATTCCGCCTTGGATTCCAACATCCCGAAGCGTTTGATAAATTTGTCGGTCGCGGCATTCAGAGCCTCTTCGGGGTCTATGTCCGCGAACCGGGCTACATTTACCACGGAAAAGAGCAGATCTCCAAGTTCGTCCATCATGCTGCCAGTATCATGCTCTTCTCGGGCTTCGCAGAATTCTGCAAACTCTTCCTGCACCTTTTTCAAAGGTTCTTCTATATCGTCCCAGTCGAATCCGACTTCGGCGGCACGCTTCTGAACCTTCTCACTCCTGATGAGTGCCGGAAGAGCTCTCGGAACATCCGTCAGACGTTGAGTTTGCTTGATATTTCCGTGCTCTTTGCTATTTACATTTTCCCATTTCTCCAGCACCTTGTCAACAGTTTTCGCCGTTTCCGTTGAAAATATGTGGGGATGGCGCCTTATCATCTTGTCGCACTCGTCGTTGATCGCGTCCACAAGATCGAAGTTCTCATTTTCGGAAGCGATCTCGGCGTGCATCACTACCTGGAGCATCACGTCGCCCAGTTCTTCCCTGAGATTATCCTTATCGTTCCTGTCGACCGCGTCTACGACCTCATACGCCTCCTCGATCATGCATCTCCTGAGGCTCTCGTGAGTCTGCACCTTATCCCAGGGGCAGAGCTTTCTGAGTATCTTGATTATCCTGGCGAGGCGTTCCATCGCTTCGCCGCCGGTCGAAGCAGGATCGTAAAGCTCTGCGTATTCCTCCAGCAGTCCTTCCCTGTCAAGCATCAGTCTTACCTCATTATTCCCATTTTACGAATTTCGATATTATCCTGTTGATCTTCCTCCCGGCCGGGACCATGGCGAGTTCGACAGGCGTCACAGTCTTGGTAAGCACGATAAGGACTCCGTAGACCACGATCCCGACAAGGACAGCCGCCATCGTCGAAATCGTATTTCCGACAGCCTTAGAGAGCAGATAATGCGTGCCGAACGCGAAGCCTCCCATCACTGCCGAGCAGATCAGAGGCTTGACGAACGTCTTAACCGGGTCGATCTTCACACCGGTGAACTTCTTTACATAGAGATCGTTCAGGAAGAATGATATCGCCTCGGCGATCAAAGTGCCGCACGCGGCGCCTTTGATGTCCACTCCCGGAATGCCGACCAGTATGAATGTGACGACCACCTTCACAGCCACGCCTATCGCCAGATGCCTGACGGGCAGGTTCTGCCTTCCGATCGCCTGGAGAAGCCCGGTGGACGTCTGAGACATCGCGAGGAGCACTACTCCGGCGGAAAGGATCATGAGCGTCGGGGCTGCAGCGTGGGCTTCATCCGGATGAGACCTGTAGAACATCAGGAGCACCGGTTCAGCCAGCGCCAGGATGCCGAACGCGCAAGGGCCCGCCATTATCATTGCAAGCCTGTAGGAAAGCCCTGTGTCCTTGCGTACCGTCTCGTGGTCGCCCAGCGCGTAGTTCCCGGAGATCGCCGGGACCATGCTGATCTCCACCGCCTGGGTGAACATCATGGGAAGAGCGATTATCGGATTGCAGTAGAGGCTTATGAGCCCGTACATCGCGTTGGAAGCGCCTTCAGACATTCCCATGGCCTGGAGCCTTCTCATGATGATAGCGCTGTCCAGAAGGTTCATGATGGGCAGGAGCTCGGCTCCGATTATGATCGGTATCGCTATGAGGATTATCTTTTTGAGGATCTCGCTCCCCTTCTCCACAGACTGGTCGCCCAGTTCCATGCGCTTATGGATGGAGCTTCGGCTCAGGAAATAGACGAGCATCATGAAAGCGAGAGCAAACAGCGATCCTGCCGACGCGCCGAACGCGGCACCTGCGGCGGCCTTCGGCGTGCCCTGGGACAGGAGGAACCTGCAAAGGAAGAGACCCACCGCCACCCTGAAGAGCTGCTCCACGATCTCGGAGATAGCCGTGGGCTTCATGTTCTGGCGCCCCTGGAAATAGCCCCTGAAGGAAGAGACTATCGGGACGCACAGAAGAGCCGGGCATGTCGCCATCACTGCGAGGCGCGCGTTCGGATTGCCTATGAAGCCCGTTATGGCTCCTCCTCCGAGAAGGCAGACGAGCGCTGTGACGACACCGATGCTCATCATGAGCCCCTGGGAGATGCTGAACACCTTGTGGGCGTTCCTGTATCTCTTCATGGCTATGTTCTCTGAGACGAGCCTGGAGATCGCTATCGGTATTCCGGCTGTCGAGAGCACAAGAAGCGCTCCGTAGATGGAATACGCGACGCTGTAATACGAGCCGCCTTCCGCTCCCAGCCAGTTGGTTATCGGTATGCGGAAGAAAGCTCCAATGACCTTTACCAGAAGGCTGGCTGCGCCTATTATGACCGCACCTTTCAGTATGCGGCTCCCGCTGGACTCGGTCTTTTCCCGTTTTTCAGTCATTGCTGTTTCTGGATCCTTGTTCATAATCTGCTTTTGATGTCCGCCACGGCTTTTCCTGCCTCGAAGGCGGCCTTCTCTATATCTATCGTCGTGAATTCTCCGTTATCAAAGAGGATCTTTCCGTCTGCCATTGTGATCGCGATATCGGCATTGCCGGCAGAGAGCACTATATTGGTCAGGATATCGTGGACGGGGTGCATGTTCGGAGTGTCTGTCCTCAGGAAGACGAGGTCTGCCCGCATCCCTTCGCGCACGAGTCCGCTGTCGTCCCTGCCCTGGGCAAGCGCGCCGTTCCTGGTCGCCATCATTATCGCTTCAGACGGCGATATGATAGTCGGATCGTTCCTCCAGGTCTTCGCAAGAAGGCTCATGACCTTCATCTCCTCAAGCATGCTGAGGCTGTTGTTGCTCGCGACGCTGTCTGTGCCAAGAGCCACCCTGATGCCTTTGTCAAGGAGGGCTTTGACGTCGCAGACCCCGCTCGCGAGCTTCAGATTGCTCATCGTATTTACCGCGACGGTCACGCCTTTCTCTTTAAGTATATCATAATCCTCGCCTTCGATGTGGACACAGTGCGCCGCGATAGCCGGAACATCAAAAATGCCGCAGTCCGCCATGTATCTCACCGGGGTCCTCCCGCCGTGCCTTTCCTTGCACTCTCTGTGCTCTGAAGCAGTTTCGGACGCGTGGACGTGCATCCTGATCCCGAGCTCTTTCGTAAGCGCGGCGAGGTGTATAGCGGTATCCTCGTTCGAGGTGTATTCCGCGTGCAGGCTCGCGTCGATGAGGATACGGCCGTCATATGCCCCGTGATACTTCATCGAGTCCTTCATCTCGCGGACGCTCACAAGCTCTTCAAACGGCTGTCCCGCCGGATTAACGAGGGCCCTCGAGACGTTCATCTTTGCTCCGCTGTCCGCAGCTGCCCCGATCATGTCGTCGAGGAAATAATACATGTCGCTCGTCGAAACGATACCGCTCCTCAGCGATTCCGCCATGGCGAGCGTAGTCCCCCAGTATACGGCTTCGCACGTCAGCTTGTCCTCAAACGGAAAGATGCGGTCGAACAGCCAGTGCTGGAGTGTCATGTTCTCACCGTAACCGCGCATGAGAGTCATCGGAGAGTGCCCGTGGGCATTGAAGAACGCGGACATTACGAGCAGGCCCTTCCCGCTCTTGATCTCTTCGCCTTCCGTGTCGGCAGGGTCTGCGTCATCAAAGCAGTCCCATATGTTCGCGATGTTTTTGCCCGAGATCCGGATCGCGGCGTTTTCTTTTACTTTATATTCCTCGTCTCCGCCTCCGGCAAGAATGCTTATGTCCTTAAAAATCATAGTGCTTTCTCCTTAACATCCATCTCAGTTCTTTGGCCTGCCTTCTTCGAGACGCTCCAGGAGCTCCATTGACTTGTCGAGCCTGTCGGACTTTGCAGCAAGGAGCCGGATATACGGTTCCCTGCCGACATGGAACATGAAGGCTCCTCCGAACCTGTCTCTCAGATTCATCAGCATGTACGGATTAAGTATATTCCCTTTGTCAAAAGAATAATACACGTGGTCCGCTCTTTCGTATATCCTGGTCACCCCGAGCTTCTGCGCGAGAGTCCTGATATACGACACTTTGATCAGCGCGAGAGTCTCTTTCGGAAGGTCTCCGAACCTGTCGAGCAGTTCGTCGATAACGTCTTCCATCTCTTCCCTGCTGCCGATCCCGGCAATGCGCTTGTAGGCATTGAGCTTCAGGTTCTCACTGTCTATATACCACGAAGGTATGTTGGCGTTAACATTGAGTTCAACGGTCATGTCCTCGACCGGTTCGGGGACCGCCTCGCCCTTTGCCCGTCTGACTGCGTCGTCCACGAGTTTGCAATAGAGCTCGTATCCGATATCCATCATATGGCCGCTCTGCTCTGCGCCGAGGATGTTCCCCGCGCCCCTGATCTCCATGTCTCGCATGGCGATCTTGAAGCCTGCGCCGAACTCGGTGAACTCCCTGATCGCGCGGAGCCTCTTCTCCGCGATCTCGGTAAGCACCTTTTCTTTTTGATACATGAGATAGGCGTAGGCCATCCTGCGCGACCTGCCGACTCGTCCGCGGAGCTGATACAGCTGCGACAGGCCGCATTTGTCCGCGTCCAGGGCGATCAAAGTGTTCGCGTTCGGTATGTCGAGACCGGATTCTATGATGGTGGTCGCGACCAGCACGTCGACCTCGCCGGTATAGAACTTCCGCATAACTTCTTCGAGCGTCCGCTCGCTCATCTGGCCGTGGCCGACAGCGACCCTGGCTTCCGGTATGAGTTCTTTTATCTTGTCGGCTATCCGCGCGATACCTCTTACGCGGTTATAGACGACGAATACCTGGCCGTTCCTGTCGAGTTCCCTCGCGATGACCTCTCGTATCGTCATGTCATCCTGGGGCACCACGTAGGTCTGCACCGGATAGCGGTCTTCAGGAGGTTCGGTGATAAGGCTCATGTCTTTGATCCCGGTCAGGGACATGTTCAGCGTTCTCGGGATCGGAGTCGCAGAGAGAGTCAGAACGTCGACGCCTATCTTCATCTCCTTGATCCGTTCCTTATGGGCGACCCCGAAGCGCTGCTCCTCGTCGATCACCAGGAGCCCGAGGTCTTTGAACTCTACGTCCTTTGAAAGGAGCCTGTGCGTTCCGATCACCAAATCGACCATGCCGGTCTTGAGATCCTTTACGACCTGCTCCTGATTCTTCTCAGAGCGGAATCTGGACATCATCTCGACTATAAAGGGGTAATCGGCAAATCTCGCCTTCAGCGTTTCATAGTGCTGGTTTGCCAGTATCGTGGTCGGCACCAGGACGGCCGCCTGCCTTCCTTCTGCCAGGCATTTGAAGATCGCGCGGGCCGCAACTTCGGTCTTTCCGTATCCGACGTCGCCGCAGAGTAGCCTGTCCATAGGTTCGGGCTTCTCCATGTCTTCCTTTATCTCCCGGGCTGCTTTCAGCTGGTCGTCGGTCTCCTCATAGGGGAAAGCTTCCTCAAAGTCCTGCTGCCATACGGTATCGGGAGCAAAGGCGTAGCCCTGCGCAGCGCGGCGCCTGCCGTACAGCTGCACCAGTTCATCGGCCATCGAGGCAACAGCGGCTTTTGCGCGGGCCTTGGTGTTTTTCCAGTCGTCCCCCGAAAGCTTGTTGATCTTCAGTGCGACTCCTTCGGATCCGACGTATTTCTGGACTATGTCCATCTGGGAGACCGGTACGTAGAGCAGGTCGCCGCCGGCATATTTGATCTTAATGTAGTCTTTTTGCTCGCCCTGGGTGGTGAGCTGCTCTATGCCGAGGAATCTGCCGATACCGTGATTTTCGTGGACGACGAAGTCGCCCTGCTCGAGTTCGGCGAAATTGCTGAGCTTCCTGCCGCTGCGGCTCCTCCTTCTGCTTTTCTCCCTGCGATGCCCGAATATGTCCTCATCGCTTATGTAGACCGTCTTTTCCGCGGGGAACACCATTCCGGAAGAAAGGGCGCCGGGCAGCAGGTATACCCGTCCCTTCTCCATCAAAGACTCTTCCGTGAATGCCGGAAGGTCTACGGGGTATATGCCCTCGCGCTCAAGCATCTCCCTTACGCCAGTTCTCCTGTCTTCGCCCCCGCAGGCGATCGCTACGCGATAGCCGCTTCCGGTGAAGCCTTTGATCTCGCGGACCGCCATATCGACGTGTCCCGAGAAAGACGCCATCTGCCTGGAGTCGCTCGAGATGAGCTCAGCCGCTTTCGATACGCCTTCGAGCTGCTTGGCGAAGGGCTGGATCAGCAAAGTCTCCCGTTCCTCATAAAGGTTCAGGATATCCTGCCTGTCCATTATCAGCGCTTCGTCTTCCGGGACCGCCTGGCCTCTTTCCAGCATGGTGAGGAGGTCCTGTTTCTGCTCCTCCGCGACCAGGTCGACATGTTCCAGGATCCTGTCCGGATCGTCAAGCACTATCATTCCCCCGGGCATATAGTCCCAAATGCGGCCGGGTCTATCGTAGAAATAGTGAGTCATGTCGGAGAAGACGCTGAGGTCGGTCTTTTCTTCCAGAGCGTCGAGCAAAAACGCCTCTCTGTCCCTCAGTCTCTCCACTTCTGCGGATCCCTCTCCCAGAGATCCCCCGAGTATCTTCTGCTGCCTCTCAAAGCAGCGTTTCACCGTATCGATCGCTCTCGCGACGGCTTCGGTATCCGCCGCAGCCCGTTCTCTCGGATATACGGTCAGTTCATCTATGTTCTCTATGCTGCGCTGGCTCTCCGCGTCAAAGGTCCTTACTGAATCGACCTCGTCGCCGAAGAACTCCACCCTGCATGGATCCGGGCTCTCGGGAACAAAAACGTCAGCCACGCCGCCCCTCATGGCGAACTGGCCTGGTATCATTACCTGTTCGACTCTCTCGAACCCGAAGAGGATAAGCCTGTCCCTGAGCTCTGCAGGCTCAAGCTCCGTTCCCGGACGGATCACGAGTTCCTGCCCCGAGCCCGCGGACGCGGGAGGCATCTTTTTCAGGGCTGCGCCTACCGGTGCGATTATTATGGCTTCCGGGTCCTCGTTCAGCAGCTTGACCGCCCTTGCCCGCTCCAGGTTCTGATCCCGGTTCCTGGTCTCATAGCTGAAGAGGCGCTCGTCCTCACCGCCAAGAAGCACTATATTCCGGGCAGTAAAAAAAGAAAGATCCCCCATGAGTCTCTCGGCTCTTGCCTGCCCCGGAACTATCACGAGGCATTGGCGATCATTCTTTAGTCTTCGAGCTATCATGCGGGCTGAGCGGCTGTCGCTCACCCCTGTGATCACTGTGGTCCTTTTGCTCATCTACTTCACGGCCGTTCCGTGATCCTTCTTCGTGTTGTATCTGTTCATCGCGATGTCGATCCCGTCTTTCACATACGCCAGGATCGCGTCGCACGCGCTGTCGACCGCGCTCTCAAGGAGAGGCACTTCATCGGGGCCGAAGCCTCCCGTCACGTAGTTGATAAGGTCCCTGTTCTCCGGGCTCCCTATACCAATCCTGATCCTCGGGAAATCGTCGAATCCGAGCTGATATATGCAGGACCGCATCCCGTTGTGGGTCCCGGCGCTCCCGGACGCCCTGATCCTCAGGTTCCCGACCGGAATATCTATATCGTCGTACACGATCAAAAGGTTCTCGTGCGGGACCTTGAAGAACGAGGCGGCTTCCCTGACGGACTCGCCGCTGTTGTTCATATAGGTCTGAGGCTTCAGGAAGACCACGCGCTCTCCGTCGATGCGGGTCTCCCCGACCAGCCCTTTAAACCTTATTTTTTCCATAGAGAAACCCACCCTGTCAGAAAGCCTGTCCAGGGTGATGAATCCCATATTATGTCTCGTATTCCGGTATCTGGCCCCGGGATTGCCGAGGCCTGCTATCAAATACATGTTTTGTTCAGATGCTCCTTTAATGGGCTATCTCTCCGTATCGAAGAGTTTGCTTATCGATCCGTTGGTGAACACCCTGGTCATGGCTTCCGCGAAGAGCGGCGCTACTGAGAGGAAGGTCATCTTCTCGATCTTCTTCTCTTCCGGCATCGGGATGGTATTAAGGAGGACCAGTTCCGAAATGGCGGATTTATCTATGCGCTCGATCGCGGGGCCGGAAAGTACCGGGTGGGTCGCGGCGGCGTAAACATTGCGGGCGCCCATGTCTTTGATCGCGTTAGCGGCGTTGGTTATGGTCCCGGCGGTGTCGATCATGTCATCGATGATGATGCAGTTCTTGTCCTTGATATCGCCGATGATGTTCATGATCTCGCTCTTGTTCGGCTCGGGACGTCTCTTGTCGACGATGGCTATCGGGCAGTTGAGGAACTCAGCCATGTTTCTGGCTCTCGTCACGCTGCCGTGGTCAGGAGAGACCACGCAGACGTCTTCCAGGTCTCTTTCCTTGAAGTATCTCGCGAGGATCGGCATTCCGACGAGGTGGTCCACCGGGATATCAAAGTATCCCTGGATCTGGTTGGCGTGGAGGTCCATCGTTACCACACGGTCGGCTCCGGCGGCCATGATGATGTTGGCGACCAGCTTTGCGGTGATCGGATCCCTCGCCTTGGCTTTCCTGTCCTGTCTGGCATATCCGTAATAAGGTATAACAGCGTTGATCCTTCCGGCGGAAGCTCTCTTCATGGCGTCGATCATTATGAGGAGCTCCATAAGATTATCGTTTACCGGATCACAGGTCGGCTGGACGATGTATACGTCTATTCCCCTGACCGTTTCCCAGAGGCTGACCGAGATCTCACCGTCGCTGAATTTGCTGACCGTCGACCTTCCGAGGGGCTTGCCCATTATCGACGCGATCTCCTCCGCGAGTTCCGGATGAGCATTGCCGGTAAACACTTTGTAATCCGTAAAGACGCCGTTTTTCATTACTTCTCCTCCTTAATCCGTAAACTTACAGCATCATCTGTCCGGCTTTGTAGATATCGCCGGCACCCATGGTTATGACCAGATCCCCTTCTTCTGCTTCGTCCCAGACCTTGGAGGCAATGTCGCCAAGCTCTTTGATGTAATAGATCTCCTTATCGGGATGGTTCTCTTTTATCTTCTGCGCCAGAGCTTCGCTCGACACATTGTAGATGTCCTTCTCGCGCGCCGCGTAGATGTCTGTGAGCACGAGCACGTCAGCCTTATCAAAAGCGTCCGCGAACTCGTCGAACAAAGCGAGCGTCCTGGTATAAGTATGAGGCTGGAACAGGCACCAGATGCGCTTGTGCGGGAGCTTCTCGGCAGCGGAGAGCGTCGCCTTTATCTCTGTGGGATGGTGGGCGTAGTCGTCGACCAGGAGGACTCCCTTGGCAGTCTTCCCGATTATATCGAATCTTCTCTTGGTGCCGGTGTATTCTCCGAGGATCCTGATGATCTTCTCCGGTTCAACTCCGAGCTGGTGGCAGCACGCGAAAGCAGCAGCCGCGTTCAGGATATTGTGCTCGCCCGGGACTGAAAGCTCCAGCCTGCCGAGATCCTCGCCCTTATATGACAGGCAGAAGTTCGGCATCCCGTCGTTCCCGAAATGGACGTCGGAAATGGAATACGTGCAGTTGGCGTTGTATCCGTACGTGATGGCTCCGGGGAGGTCGCGGATGATGCGGTTGACGAACGGATTGGCGTCGTAAGCGATTATCTTGCCGCCCGGGCGCACGTTTCCGGTGAAGCGGTCAAAGGAGCTGACGATGTGCTCTATGTCCTTGAAATAATCGAGATGATCGGAATCGATGTTCAGGATGATCTCTATCATCGGCCTGAGCTCAAGGAAACTGTCCCTGTACTCGCAAGCTTCAGACACGAAGAACGGTCCCTTTCCGACCTTGTAATTGCCGTGGATCTCGGCAAGATCCCCTCCCACCAGAATGGTGGGATCGAGGCCTGCGTACTCCAGGACCAAAGAGATCATGGACGTTGTGGTCGTCTTTCCGTGAGTTCCGCTGATGGCTATGCTGTTAGGATACTCATCCATGAGGAGGCCGAGTATCTCCGCCCTGGAAGCGAGAGGGATGCCCCTCTCCTTAGCGGCTTTGAATTCCGGGTTTTCTTCAGCGATCGCGGCGGAATATATGACGAGTTCGGCATCGGCGACATTTGCGGCGTCATGGCCTATCGAGATCCTGGCGCCGTTCGCTGCGAGTCTCTCGGTA
>JAFWFF010000156.1 GCA_017515765.1 Bacillota bacterium
ATAGAGCCCTGCGAGTTCCTCCTCGATCTGCTCTTTCCGGTCGTGCAATCAGGCGAGCTTTCCCGCGTTCGAATAGTTCTCAGGGAGCGCCATCTGTTCTTCGATCGAAGCGATCTCTTCCTCAAAAGCGGCGATCTTATCTTCGCACTTGCGAAGGTCGTTGGCTGCTTTCCGAAGCCTTGCCTGCTCCTCTTTCTGCTGCGCCCAACTCTGTTTTTCAGGGGAGCCCGACGCGCTTACTTCAGCGCCGGATGGAACTCTCTTTCCGGGCGCGGAAGCCGCGGCCTTCTCTGTTTTGCCGGAAGAGCTGTTCCCCGGTGTCAAAAGAGAGAGGTCCGCCGTTCCCTGTCCGTCCCGGTAAGCGTTCTCAAGGAGCGCTTCTTCGACCTGCGCCGACTTCTCAAGATAGAAGTCGTAATTCCCGATAAAGCGTTCCGGCGCCTTCTCCGCGTTGTTCCCGGGATAATTCAGGAGGACTTTCTGCGTGAGGGAAAGGATCCGGCTCGCCGTGCGGTTGATGAAGTACCGGTCGTGGGAGACATAGAGGACGGTCCCCTCATAGCTGTTGAGCGCGTTCTCAAGCACCTCCTTGGATACCAGGTCCAAGTGGTTGGTCGGCTCGTCGAGGATCAGGAAATTGGCCTTGGAGAGCATCAGCTTGGCGAGGGAAACGCGGCCCTTCTCGCCGCCGCTCAGATCGCCGACCCTCTTGAAGACTTCTTCCCCGGTAAAAAGGAAGGATGCGAGAAGGCTGCGGATCTGCGTGTTGTTCATGGCGGGATACTCGTCGGAGATCTCCTCGAACACCGTCTTGTCATTGTGGAGCACATGGTGCTCCTGGTCGTAGTATCCGATGTGGACGTTCGTGCCAAGACGGATAATGCCCCTGTCGGGCGCGACCACTTCGTTGAGGATCCCGAGGATCGTTGATTTGCCGGTGCCGTTGTCACCGATCAGAGCGACATGCTCTCCGCGGCGGATCTTGAAGGAGATGCCGGAAAAGAGCTGTTTCTCCCCGTAGGATTTGGCGAGGTCTTCTACACTGAGGACCTCCCGTCCGCTCTTGATACAGGGGGTGAAGACAAGGTGTATATCGTCTCTGATGTCGACGGGCTTTTCCAGGACTTCTGTCTTTTGCAGGAGCTTCTCGCGGCTCTCCGCCCGCCTGATCGACTTTTCACGATTGAAACGCCTCAGCTTCTCAATGACCTCTTCCTGGTGGCGGATCTGCGCCTGGTTGTTGAGGTAGGCGTGATACTGCTGCTCCCGGAGCGCTTTTTTCCTCTCCGCGTAGACAGAGTAATTCCCGTTAAAGAGCATACATCTGCCGTTCTCAAGTTCGACGATCTTAGAAACTGTCTTATCGAGGAAATATCGGTCGTGAGAGACGATGAGGACTGTCCCCTTATAATTCGACAGGTAGGTCTCGAGCCAGCGGATACTGTTCATGTCCAGATGGTTCGTGGGCTCGTCGAGCATGATGAGGTCGGGCTTTCCGATAAGAAGCTTGGAGAGCGCGACACGGGTCCGCTGTCCGCCGGAGAGGGTGGCCACGGGCTGGTCATATTCCGCCTGGGTGAATCCGAGACCCTTGAGGACGCCGGTCACTTCTCCCCTGTAGGCATAACCGTTCTCCTGCTCAAAGGTATGGAGGAGATCCGTGTAAGCGGCGATCGTTTCGGTCAGCGCTTCCCCTTTGAGAACATCCATCTGCCTTTCATACATGCCCAGACGGGCCTCCATATCGATC
>JAFWFF010000157.1 GCA_017515765.1 Bacillota bacterium
ACGAAGTCCATATCCATCGGGTGGGCCTCGTCGTCAAGTCCGAGGTCGAGCTGCTTCTGCTGCTCGGCAAACCTGTTGTACTGGTCGATCGGGTCGTTCAGCTCGGAGAAGGCGTTGGCGATCTCCCAGCCGTTGATATAAGCTTCAAATCTGCGGGTGATCCTGGGATCCTGGGGATCTCTCTTCGCGAGAGGCGAGATCTCCACGGGATGTCCGGTCACGAATACGGGACCGTCCAGATATCCGGAAACGTCCTCGCAGTAGGCTTCGAACATCTCGGCGATGATCTTGCCGCGTGTCCAACCCGCTACTTCTTCGGGATCCATGCCGTATTTGATCGCGGCGGCCCTTGCGTCCTCATCGCTGTCGAGCTTGTGGAAGTCGACTCCGGTGATCTCCTTCACCGAATCGGTCATGTCGAGCTTGCGCCACGGCGGGGTGACGTCGAATTCCTTGCCCTGATATTTGATGATCGGGGTGCCGTTCACCGCGAGAGCCGACTTGTAGACCAGCTGCTCGGTGACGTCCATGACGCTCTCCATATTGCCGTAGGCCATATAGCATTCCATGGAGGTGTACTCGGGGTTGTGGTTCCTGTCCATACCCTCGTTCCTGAACATCTTGCCCATCTCGTAGACCCTGTCGAGTCCGCCGACGATGAGCCTCTTCAGGAAGAGCTCGTTTGAGATCCTGAGCTTCATGTCGATGTCCAGCGTGTTGTGGTGGGTATTGAAAGGTCTCGCGTTGGCGCCTCCGGCGATGTTCACGAGGATCGGGGTGTCGACCTCGAGGAAGCCGTAGTCCTCCTCCAGGACGCGCTTGATCTCTTTGATGATGCGGGCGCGCTTGAGGAATACTTCGCGGACTTCGGGGTTCACGATCAGGTCGACGTAGCGCTGGCGGTATCTCAGGTCGGTGTCAACGAGGCCGCTCCACTTGTCGGGGAGGACCTGGATGGATTTGGAGAGGAGGACCAGCTTCTCAACGTGGATGGAGATCTCCTCGGTCTTGGTCTTGAACACCTTTCCGGTCAGGCCGACTATGTCGCCTATATCATAGGTCTTGAACCACTGATACTCTTCCTGCCCGATGTCGTCGCGTTTCACGTAGCACTGGATCCTGCCCTGTTTGTCCTGGAGATCAAAGAAGGCTGCCTTCCCCATGACTCGTTTGGTCATGATGCGTCCGGCGCAGCTTACTTCCACGCCCTCCATGGCATCGAAATTCTCACGGATGTCACGGCTGTGTGCTGTGACGTTCCAGGTCTCCTGGAGGAAGGGGTTCCTGCCCGCTTCTCTCAGGTCTTTCAGCTTCTCGCGGCGTATCTGGCGCTGTTCGCTGAGCTCAGTGTTCACGTTCTGATCCATTTTTACACCTGTCTTCCTTTATTAAATGATCTGTGCCGGTGCTGCCGGGCGCTTGCTTCCCGGGCTTACTCGGTCTTATGTATCTCGAGGATCTCGAATTTCATCTGTCCGCTCGGGACGGTGAATTCGACTTTATCTTTCACCTTGTGGCCGATGAGCGCGGAACCTATCGGGGACTCGACGGAGATCCTCGCGGGGGTCGCGAACGGATCCGCTTCCGTGGCGTCTACCAGGCTGTAGACCTTGGTGGCTTTGGTTTTGGTGTCTTTGATCTTGACGGTAAGTCCGATGTTCACCCTGTCCAGGCTGAGCTCTTCGTCTTTGATGATCTTGGCGTTGCGAAGCTTCTCGTCCAGCATCAGGATGCGGGCTTCGAGATTGGCCTGCTCTTCCTTGGCGGCGTCGTATTCCGCGTTCTCGGAAAGGTCGCCGTAGGATCTCGCCTCGTTCAGCATCTCGGCGATCTCAGGCCTTCTGGCAATGAGTTCATCTCTTTCTTTCTTCAGCTTGTTATAACCGTCCTGGGTCATTACGTTCTCTTGGGGCATTTGATATGTACTCCTTTCGCTGCAGGTCAGCCTGCAGATTATTGCCGCAATATTGTACTGTATAGCGCGCGCCATGTCAAACTTTCGGCAGATCCCGGCGCGGCGGACAGCTTATTTATATACGATCCTCACGCCGGGCGCGCTGGTCAGATGCACCAGCGAACCGTAGTTCAGGTCGAATTCCAGAATGTCGCCCACCTTGATGTCCGGGCATCCCTCGATGTCGAGGATGGTGTGGTCGCTCGAAGCCCCGAGGACTTCTATGCCCTCGTCTCTCGGGAAGAGATCAAAGGGATCGGCCATATCGACCTTCCCGACTCCGATCAAAGCACGCTTCCTGATGCCGCGGTCCACATAGGTCTGGGTGTGGCCGAAGGCGTCGATCCCGAGCTCTCCGACCGGGTGGCTGGGCTTGTCCTTCACCTCTATGACTTCAGCCTCCAGGGTGAACGCGTCCATGTGCATCCCGGAGAGATCGTAGCCGTAGAACAGTTCAAGGTCTCTCGCGAGGAGGATGACTTCTCCTATCCTCAGATGGTTTATCCGCAAGGGAAGATCGCCGTCCAGCACGCGCATGAAGCTCGAAGTCGCTCCGCCGGAGATGAATCTGAGCTCCCTTCCGATCTCTGCCTCGATCATCTCCGCGACTTCCACGAGCTCGTCCAGCTTCTCTTTGGTCGGGACTATCGAGCCGTAACAGCCCAGGTTGGTACCGACGCCCTCGAGCCTGATGTTCTCCAGCCCGTTCTCGGCCAGAAGCGCGGCTTTCAGCATCTCTCCGCGGTCCCACCAGCCCTCTCTCAGGTCTCCGAGGTCAGCCATCAGGATGACCTTTACGGTCTTCCCCTGCTCAGCAGCGGCTCTGTCCAGGGCCTTAAGCTGTACCTCCTCGCTCACGAGGACAACGTCGCAGAGTTCCACGACCTCCTTGATCTCGCTCAGCATGGGGATCCTGAGAAGCAAGGTGTCTTTTGTGTGACCGGGATCCATCTCGCGCACGCGTCTCAGCTGCTCGAGCCTGGAGCTCGCGATCTGGACGCAGGGCCTGGAGAGATACAGGGGGATGATCCCGGGGATGCCGTTGGCTCCTTTGATCACTCCCGCGACCTCTACGCCGTAATCCCCGCACTTCTCTATCACGTAGTCCAGGTTCTCGCCCAGCTTCTCGCGGTCGACGACCACTCTGGGATATCTCGGCTTTGCGTTAAGCATTGTTTCGTCAGGCATTCTTGTTCTCCTCAACAAAGCGTTTGATCTTGCGCCCGCTGGTCTTGTCGAACTCGCGGCGCCTTACGACGACGCGCTTGATCTTCTTGTAGAGCGGGAGCTTTTCGTTGATGATGTCGATCTGCCCGCGGAGGTATTCCTCTATCTCCTCGGTCGTGACGTCGGCTGCGGGCTTTCCGAATACGGCGGCGACTTCTTCCTCGTCGGGAAGGATCGTCGCTGTGATGGACGTGCTGTTGGTCGAGCCTTCCTCGGAGCCGCCCCAGACCATGGATTCCGCGATCATGTCGATGTGGGACAGCTCGTATTCGAGCTCTTCCGGGAAGACGTTCTTGCCGTTGTCTGTGATTATGACGTTCTTCTTGCGGCCGGTGATGTAGATGAAGTCGTCCTCATCCACATAGCCCAGGTCGCCCGTGTGGAACCATCCGTCCTTCAGGACTGCCGCGGTGGCTTCGGGGTTCTTGTAGTAGCCCATCATGATGTTGCCGCCGGAGAGGCAGATCTCGCCGACTCCGTCCTCGTCCATGTCTTCGATCTTGACGCCCATGCCCGGGAGCAGGTGTCCGACGGACGTGTTCCTCATATCCTTCTCGACGTCGGGGTTTAAGGCTGCCATCGGCGAGCACCCTGTGAGGCCGTAGCCCTGGACACCGATGATGCCGAGGTCGTTGAAGAACTGGAGGACTGCCGGGTCGATCGCGGCGCCGCCGGAGATGACCACTCTCATGCGTCCGCCGAATACGTTCAGGATGTCCTTCACGAAGGGTTTGGCGATGTCGAGTTTGATCTTCCTGGTCCTGTGGTTCAGTGCGAGGATGGCGCGGAGCATCTTGTCCTTGCCTTCCTTCTTGGCGGTCTTCCAGATGCGCTTGTAGAGTGTCTCGATCAGGACCGGTACGCCCAGGAGCATCGTCGGCCTTACTTCCTCGAGGTTCTTGGTGATGTACTTAAGTCCCTCGCAGTAGGCTATGGAAGCACCCTTGTAAAGCGGCATCAGGAACGCGCAGGTGCACTCATAGGTGTGGTGGACAGGCAGCACCGAGAAGAAGATATCGCTCGGGCCTACGTCCAGGATGGTAGGAGCGGACATCAGGTCCTCGACCAGGTTGGTGTTGCTGAG
>JAFWFF010000158.1 GCA_017515765.1 Bacillota bacterium
GCGGCTCTTTCGGAGTTTAACGACATAGTCGTTGAAATCCTGACGAGCGAAGATGCCATCTTCAAGTCCGCAGACGGGCCACTGGCAGAGGAGTACACCACTGCCGAGATTGAGAAAGCCGGGAAGAGCATGAGCGAAAAGAACAGAAGCACCCTGAAAGCTATTCATGACAATCTGGGAGCGTTCCTCGCTCAGTTCGAAGACACGGCAGAAAAAGCAGAGGAGGACAAGGATTTGAAGAAAAGCGAAGTGGAAGAGATCGTGAAGAACGCTATCGCAAAGGCGTTTGGCACTGACGGAAACGAAGGTGCCGCTGAGACAGGCGGAGATGGCGGAAATCCGGCTCCTGCGGACGCAGGCGGAGAAACACCCGCTGAAACTGATGTCACGGCTGAGGCGGTCGAGAAGATGGTGAGCGAGGCCATCGTGAAAGCGGCGGCGGCGCAGCTTGCGGGAGGCACGGCAGCACAGGCGGAAGAGGACGGCGAGATGTCTGCGGAGGCCATCGTGAAGATGGTGGACGAGCGCATCGCAGAGGCCCTTGAACCGGTCCTGAAGTCTGCGGGACTTCCGACCAACCTGAACGGCAAAGAGAAGAAGGTGGAGAAAGCTGAGGAGCAGCATTATCTCCACGGGATTCTGTAAGCCGGAAGAATAAGGCATAAGGAGGAAAGACAATGGCTACGATTGAAGAAATCATTGCAAAGGCAGCGGTAACTACCAGCTCCCTGAGCAACGGAGGTCTCCTGAACAAAGAGCAGGCAAGGAAGTTCATTCAGCAGACCTTTGACGCGACGAACCTGAACAAGCTCGTGAGGCACGAGATGAGGACGGCGAAGACGGGCGAGATCGACAAGATCGGTATCGCGAGGAGAATTATCCGTCAGAAGATCGAGAACACCGACGACGGGTACAGGGCAGGCGTAACCAGCGGGCAGATCGAATACGCCACAAGGGCTATTCGCCTGCCGTGGGAGATCACGGAGGAAACCCTGAGAGAGAACATCGAGGGGCAGAGCTTCGAGAGCATCGTCACGAACCTGATGACTACCCAGCTCGGCATCGATCTGGAGGACATCTACCTCAACGGTGATGAGGACGTCGGGGATGCGGAGGCCTTCGACTCGACAAAGGCATACGCCGTCGGGGACATGGTCCTGAAGGACAACAAGCCGTATAAGTTCATCGCGGCGCACGCGGCAGGGGCGTGGAATGACGCTCATGTGGAGGCGCTGGGCGACGCGGGCGACGCGGATTTCCTGAAGATCAACGACGGATGGATTAAGCAGATTGCAGAAAACGGGCACACCTATGATGCGTCCAGCCTTGCCACCATGAAGCTTGACATCTTCTACAAGGGCCTTCAGACGATCCTGAACAAGTACAACAACGGGAAGCTCCGCTGGCTGATGTCCCCGAGGAGGGCACAGGAGTGGGAGCTGTACCTGCTGAAGCTCGCTTCCGAGAGCGGCGGGCATATCCCGGATAATATGTACAACGCACCGGCCCGGATCCCGGCGGTCGAGTGCCCGGCCATGAGCGACGACATCGTCCTGCTCACGGACCCGAAGAACCTGATTGTCGTAAACACTTACGACGTGAAGATCAGGAAGACGACCGAAGGTGAAAAGGCGATCATGATGGATAAGCGTTTCTACGTGACCCATCTGGATTACGACCCGATCATCGAGGAAACAGACGCAACCGCGCTCATTAAGATGCC
>JAFWFF010000159.1 GCA_017515765.1 Bacillota bacterium
GAGCTTAAGAGCAAATACGGCGAGGTGACCAGAGTCGGCGGAGCGAACAGATATGAGACCTCCGCGCTGGTAGCCGAAGCGTTCTTCCCCGAAACGAAGAAAGCTGTCGCGGCGTTCGGCCAGAACTATCCTGACGGACTGTGCGGCGGACCTTTGGGCGCCTACATCGGAGCCCCGATCCTGCTCTCCCGCGACGCGAGCGTGAGCATCACAGCAAAATACAGCAACGAAGCAGGCATCACGAGCGGTGTCGTCCTCGGCGGACCTGCGCTGATCTCCGACGACTCCGTCAGAAAGATCTTCAGCATGAAGGCCGGCGACGAGATCAAAGTCATCAACTGATCAAAGCTCTGATCAGCCAAAACACACCAAAAAAGCCCCTCCTCGAGAGGGGCTTTTTGATCGCTGTGATCGGTCACCGCTTTGGCTCGATCCTGAACTCGCAGCCCGTCAAAGCCGGGTCATAAGAGAACTCCGGGTCAAGCGCGCCGTACTTTTTGCGCAGCGCGTCTCTGGCCTCGCCGTGCTGGCCGATGAGGTTGGAGAACCACTCGGGGGAGGTGAGGACGGTCACGCGCGGACGTGATGCGCCTGCAGTTCCTGTGGCAGCGGTTCCGTCTGCGGCGGTTCCGGAGGCAGGCATACCCGCAATATACTCGTCAAGGAGCGCGGAGACGCGCTCTTTTGCTATCTCGCTTTCCACGAGCTGGCGGAATGCAGGGTGATAGGTGCCTTTGTTCAGGTCGCCGAGGCGCTCGGAACTTATGATCTCGGTGCTCTTCAGGCCTACACGCATAATGTTGATCCCGGCGTCCATGAGGATCTCATACATCTCCTTGGTGCGCAGGACTGCTTCCTCACGGGTCAGCGGGGTGTAGCGGCCTGCGAGGTACATGTCGTGGAGCTCAGTCCCCGGCAGGATCAAAGTGGGGTAGAGCCGCGCGAGCTCGGGCTCGAGCTTAACGGTCTCGCGGGCGGAATAGACGCAGGCTTCGAGGCTGTCGCCGGGAGGCCGATCATGAGCTGGATGCCGAGTGTGATGCCTCTGGCTTTGATCATGCGGGCGGCGCGGCGGGCGGTCTCTGCGTTATGGCCGCGTTTGGAGAGGCGAAGCACTTCATCGTCGAATGACTGTACTCCGAGCTCGACAGCGTCCACTGTCATATCGCAGAGCAAGTCGAGGATATCATCGTCGATGTAATCCGGGCGCGTGGACATGTGGATGCCCGTTACGCGTCCGGCGTCCTTATACTCCTTGGCGAGCGAAAGATACTCGCGCTGCAGCTCGACCGGTATCCCGGTGAAGCTCCCGCCGAAGAAGGAGATCTCAACTTCCGGGACGTCCCCGAGGGTCGTGAGCCAGGTCTCGATCGTCTCTCTGGCCTCGTCGATCGTGGGCATGCCGCTCCGCGCGGTGATCTGCCTTTGATCGCAGAAGACGCAGGCGTGGCCGCAGCCGATATGCGGTATGAAGATGGGTATTATGGCATGCTTTTTCATGTTACTCCGAAAACCTCATATATCTGCTTCGCTCTTTGAATCCGAGGCTTTCCCAGAACCTGACGCCCCGCTCGTTCCGGCTCAGGACTTCGATGTCCAGCGTATCGGTTCCGAGCGTGCCGAGCAAAAGCCGGAAGGCCTCGCGGCCAAGATGTCTTCGTCTGTATTCGCGGCAGATAAAAAACTGCCTGAGATAAAGCGGCTCGTCCGACGTCCTGACAAGCGCGTAGCCGGCTGTTTCACCGCCTTCCAGAAAGAAGTACGCGTCATAATCCGCATCGAGAAAGCCCCTCATGCGGTCCGCCAGCTCGGGCAGGGTCATCCTGTTGTCGCTTTGTTCGTCCTCGATCAGCTGCCTGTTGAGCTCCGCGAGCTTTTCCGCGTCGGAAGCCGTGCATTGAACGATCTCCATGTTGTCCGCCTTTCTTGCGCGCTTGATCAGATTATCGATCCGATGTCGGTGAGGGGATATTCCGGGAAGTATTTCAGCGCGAGGCCGCGTGACCCGATCAGCCTGCGGATCGCCACGAAGTCGGGATGTGCGGACAGGTCGCCGTTAAAGATCATTGTATTTCCAATCCGTCCCGAGGTCCCGCCGATGAATCCCGTATCAAAACCGGGCAGCGCAACGTGTCCAGGACTTATCAAAAGGACCGCAAGTTGGGGGCACGCCGAACAGGCCTTCGCGACGCCTTTGTCGTAGGTGATAATGGTGTTCTCGTCAACCACAACGACGCTGCATTTGGCGTAGCCCTGCGGCACGTCGATCAAAGTCATCCCTGCATTTTCAGCAGCCCGCCGCAGTTCCGGCGCGGTCGCGGAAAGCTTGTGAATGAAGTATTTCCCGGTGCAGGCGGCATTGTAAAGGCAGTCAGAGGGGTAGGCGGGGCCGAGATTCCCAGGCTCGCCTAGAAACTCCGGCGAGAAGAACACTTCGGAGTCGTCCGCGGCCCCGAGCCTGCACATGAAAACGTCCGGGTGGTTCGAGATGCCCGGTGAGACGATGCCGCTCGTCGCGACCTCCGTTATCTCGCACCCAGAGCCCTCCAGGTAAGACCGGAGAAGGGGATGCGCGTCTTTTGAAATGTAGGTCTTTCTGCTCTTCATAGTCTGAATTATAGCATCAAAACCGTTAAACCGCCACGCCGAAGGATGGGTTGTACCCGGTTTTGGTGTACCTTCGCCCATTTTCCAAGGAATTAGTGATACCCTCGCGAAAAACAGGGCGAAGGTACCACCAAAACCGTCCCGCAGGCCGGATCCGCGTGTACCTTCGGCCGGTTTTCCGGGGATTAGTGATACCTTTGCGGAAAAACTGGGCGAAGGTATCACCGAGGTGCGCTTCGCACGCGCGATCCCGGCATGCATCTTTCATATCTTCGCCTTGAAAAAGCGCTCCCTTGTGGCTATAATTATTCTGTATATTTATGTGCCAAAACGGAGTGTGAAAAGAAATGGATTACGAAAGAATTGCGGAGCTTTTGTTCCCGGAGAGCAAAGAGGGAACGGAGTATTACGAAGAGAAATATCCCCCGAGAGATCTGCCCGAGGGGGCGAAGGTCACCAGGCTGGGCCCGTCGCCTACGGGGTTCATCCACCTCGGGAACCTGTAC
Source organism: Bacillota bacterium (assembly GCA_017515765.1). GTDB lineage: Bacteria > Bacillota > Clostridia > Peptostreptococcales > Anaerovoracaceae > Eubacterium_B. The sequence goes on from JAFWFF010000159.1 coordinate 3,114, forward strand.
GGGGCTTTTGTTGACGAGCGCCTGGCGCATCAGTCCGGCGGGGTATTTTTCCTCAGGATAGAGGACACGGACGACAAGCGTCAGGTGGAAGGCGCGGTCAAGATGATAACCGATTCGCTGGCCTTCTTCGGTATCAACTTCGACGAGGGCGCGTTCGCGGAGGGCGACGTCGGAAACTACGGCGACTATACCCAGAGCCACAGGGCGCCGATCTATCACGCCTTCGCGAAGAAGCTCGTAGCCGAGGGCAAGGCGTATCCCTGCTTCCTGACGGAGGAGGAGATCGAGAAGATCCGCGAGGCCCAGGAGGAGGCGAAGCTCACCCCGGGCATCTACGGAAAGTACGCGAGAGACCGCGAGCTCGGCTTTGATGATGTCAAGGCGAACATCGAGGCCGGGAAGCCCTATGTCGTGCGCCTCAAGTCGACAGGGAAGCCCGAGACCGAAGACGGCCGCCGCATCAAGGTCAAAGACGCCATCCGCGGCATCCTGGACATGCCCGAGAACTACCACGACGTCGTCATCCTTAAGAAGAACGGGATACCGACGTACCACTTCGCGCACGCGGTGGACGACCACCTCATGAGGACCACCCACGTCGTCCGCGGAGCAGAGTGGCTGCCCTCGCTCCCGATACACGAGGAGCTCTTCAGACAGCTCGGATTCGAGCTTCCGATCTACTGCCACACCGCCCAGCTGATGAAGCTGACGCCGGAGGGCAACAAGCGCAAGCTCTCCAAGCGCCACGACCCGGAGCTTTCGCTCGGGTATTACCGCGAGCAGGGCTATCATCCCGAGGCCGTGAGAGAGTATCTGCTCACGATCCTGAACTCCAACTACGAGGAGTGGCGCGCTGCCAACCCGGACGCCGATATCGACGAGTTCGAGTTCACGACGGAGAAGATGAGCAACTCCGGGGCTTTGTTCGACCTGAACAAGCTGAACGACGTGAGCAAAGACACTTTGCTCAGGATCCCGGCGCCCGAGCTCTACGACTTCCTGTACGGCTGGGCGAAGGAATACCGCCCTGAGGCCGAAAATGCCCTTCAGGACCGCGAATACACCGAAAAGATACTGGATCTCGGCAGGCACGATCAAAAGCCCAGGAAGGACTTTATCTGCGCGAGCCAGATGCTGGATTTCATAAGCTATTTCTTCGACGACCTTTACAAGGCGGATGAGCATGACGAGCTCCCGGCCGAAGTGCCTGCGGAGGACGTCCCGGTCATCCTGGAGAAATACCTCGCGACCTACGATCATTCCGACGACCAGAGCCAGTGGTTCGACAAGATCCGCGGGATCGCGACGGAGCTCGGTTACGCCGCCAAGCCGAAGGACTACAAGAAGAACCCGGACCAGTACAAGGGCCACGTCGGCCACGTGAGCACCGTGATCAGGATCGCCCTCATGGGCAGGAGCCAGTCTCCGGACGTCCACGCGATCCAGCAGATCATGGGCGAGGAGATGGTCCGCAGGAGGATCGGAGCATGGTCAATATAGGGAATTCCTGGGACGCTCTGCTGGCGGATCAGTTCGCGAGCGAGTACTATCAAAAGCTCCGCGCGTTTTTGATCAAAGAATACCGCGAGCACACGGTCTACCCGGCGGCGGAGAACATCTTCAGCGCGCTGAAGATCACGGCCTATGAGAACGTCAAGGTCGTGATCCTCGGTCAGGACCCGTATCACGAGCCGGGGCAGGCGCACGGCATGGCGTTCTCGGTGATGCCGGGCGTACAGCAGCCGCCGTCGCTCGTGAACATATTCAAGGAGATCCGCGACGACCTGGGGCTTCCGATGCCGGACAAAAACAACGGATACCTGGTCCCCTGGGCAAAGCAGGGGGTCCTCCTCCTGAACACGAGCCTGACCGTGCGCGAGCACCAGGCCGGATCCCACAGGGGCAAGGGCTGTGAGATCCTGACCGACAGGATAATAGAGCTGCTCTCCGAGCGCGAGGATCCCATGGTATTCATACTCTGGGGACGGAACGCGAGGAACAAAGTGCCTTTGATCGACATATCGAGGCATATGGTGCTGGAAGGCCAGCATCCGAGCCCGCTCTCCGCTTACGGCGGGTTTTTCGGAGGAAGGTATTTCTCCAAGGCAAACGCTTTTCTGGAAGCAAACGGCAAGGCGCCGATAGACTGGAGCCTGCCTGAAATAAATTGAAAGGAGCCTGTATGGCTGATAGACAGAAGATAATCAACATCGCGGTGATCGCCCACGTCGACGCCGGAAAATCCACGCTGGTGGACGCCTTCCTCAAGCAGAGCGGAGTCTTCCGCGACAATGAGGAATTGGTCGACTGCGTCATGGACTCCGACGATATCGAGAGGGAGAGAGGCATCACCATCTATTCCAAGAACTGCTCGATAATGCACGGGGACACCAAGATCAACATAGTGGACACCCCGGGCCACGCGGACTTTTCATCCGAGGTCGAGCGCATTATGAAGACCGTCGACACGGTGATCCTGCTCGTCGACTCCAGCGAGGGGCCTATGCCGCAGACCCGCTTCGTCCTGACCAAATCCCTCGAGCAGGGCATCGACCCGATCCTCTTCATCAATAAGATCGACAAAAAGGACGCCCGAATAGAAGAAGTCGTGGACGAGACCTATGAGCTCTTCATGGACCTGAACGCGTCCGACAGCCAGCTCGATTTCCCGATCCTTTACGGAGTCGCGCGCCAGGGCGTCGCGGTCTACGAGCCGGAGGACGCTTCGGGCATCATGGTCCAGCAGGGCGACAAAAAGATCAAGCACACCCCGGAAGGCTACGGCGGGCTGGACCTGACGCCTTTGTTCGACACGATAATCGAGCACTGCGAGCCATATCCCGACAGGCGCGAGGAACCGCTCCAGTTCCAGATCTCGACCCTGGCCTACGACGACTATATCGGACGCCTCGGCATCGGCAGGGTAGAGCGCGGAGTCATCCGTCCCGGAACCACGGTCGCCGTGACCAAAGCCGACGGCAGCGTCGTGAACCGCAAGATAAACCAGGTCTTCGTCTACAGAGGCCTCAAGCGCATGGCGGTCGACGAGGCCCAGTGCGGCGACATAGTCGTGGTCAGCGGGATAGCCGACATCTCGATAGGCGAGACGATCTGCGACCCCGCGTTCCCGGAGCCGCTTCCGATGATAAAGATCGAGGAGCCGACGCTCTCGATGAATTTCATGGTCAACAGCTCGCCCTTCGCGGGCAAAGTCGGCAAATACGTGACTTCCCGCCATATCAGAGACCGCCTGATGAAGGAGCTCGAGGTCAACGTCGGACTCACCGTCGAGGAGACGGATACGACCGATTCCTTCAAGGTCTCCGGCCGCGGGGAACTGCATCTCTCCATTTTGATCGAGAACATGAGGAGAGAAGGCTATGAGCTGGCGGTATCAAAGCCCGAGGTCATAATGCACAGGGGCGAGGACGGCCGCAAGCTCGAGCCGGTCGAGGAGGTAGTGATCACCTGCCCGGACGAGTACTCCGGCACGGTCATCTCCAAAATGAACCTCAGGAAGGGCATGATGGTCCAGATGTCCGGCGAGAACGGCTACACCAGAATCGAGTACCACGCCCCGACGAGGGGACTCCTGGGCTACAGATCCGAGTTCATAAACGACACGAGAGGCGAAGGCAATATGGAGCGCAGGTTCTACGCCTTCGAGGAGTATAAAGGCGAGGTTCCCGAGAGGAACAACGGCGTCGCGATCGCGATAGAAGAGGGAGTCTGCACGCCCTACGCTTTGTTCAACATCGGCGAGCGCGTCCAGATGTTCGTCGAGCCCGGGACCAAAGTATACGAGGGCATGATCGTCGGCATGAATTCCCGCCAGGGCGACATGGAAGTCAACCCCTGCAAGGCCAAAAAGGCCAGCAATATGCGCGCCGCGGGTTCCGACGAGAACATCAAGCTCTCGCCTGCCAGGCATTTCACCCTTGAGGAGGCGCTCGAGTTTATCGCCGGAGACGAACTCGTGGAGATAACGCCTGACGACATCAGGCTCAGAAAGAAACTGCTTCATGAGCTGGACAGGAGAAGATCCGGAAGATGGGTCGACAGGAGCCAGGAGCAGCAGTAAAGGAATAAAGGAGGTAGAAACATGTATTCTGCAAGTTTGAATCTCGCGGGCTTCACGTCCGTGCTGTGGATGATCCTCGGAGCGGCAGTGATACTGCTCATCGGGGTGATAGTCATCGCGATAATCGCCAAAGTGCTCACGAAGAGCCTGGCGGCGTCCAAGCTCGACCCGACCGTCCAGCCCTTCATAGTCAAGGCTGTGAAGTTTGCCCTCTGGGTGATCGTCATCATCATGGTCCTGCAGAAACTCGGTTTCAGCACAGCTTCACTCGTCGCGGCGATAGGCGCAGGAGGAGCAGCGATCGCTCTGGCTCTCCAGGGGAGCCTGTCCAACGTTGCCGGAGGCATTTTGATCCTCGTCAACAAGCCCTTCAGAGTCGGGGATGAGATCTAGGTCGCCGGCGCCGGCGCCAGGGGCGTGGTCGACGAGATCGGCCTCATGGCCACAGTACTCCACACCTGGGACAACAAGATCGTCACCGTCCCGAACGGCGCGATCACAAGTTCCACAGTCCTGAACTACACCGAGTCCGGCCTCAGGAGAGTCGAGGAGACCTTCGGCGTCAGGGCAGGTTCCGACATCGAAGCCGTCAAGGCCGCGATCAAAGCCGCCTGCGCGAAGAACGCGATTTTTGCTACCCAGCCCGAACCCATAGTCGGCGCTTCCGGAAACGGAGAGGGCTCCATCATCTTCGACTGCAAGGTCTGGTGCCGCACCGAGGACTACTACGGCGCGATCTACGTGCTGCGTGAGGCCGTGGCCAAAGAGTTCGCCGAAGCCGGCATCCAGGGCCCGAGCAAAGGCATCAACGTCGAGATGGTCAGTAAGTAGGCCTCGCGAATGTGTGACAACAGTGGTAAAACCAAAATGCTCATCAGCGCGTGCCTTCTCACGCATGAGGCGATGGAAGAGGCTTTGAGCAGGCTCCCGGAAGCGGAGCGGCTTGTGTCGCTCTGTGACTGGCCGTACAGATACGACGGAAACAGCAAAGCCCTGCCGGACGAAAGGCTCGCCCGCTGGGCGGAGGAGGGACGCCTCGTCCCGATCTGTCCCGAGGTCATGGGAGGCCTTCCCGTGCCGAGAGATCCGTCTGAGATCAGGGACGGTAAGGTCATAAGCCGCGCCGGAGCTGACGTTACCGCAGAGTACGCGAGGGGCGCAGAACTTACCCTCGGCCTCGCAAAAAAGCTTGACGCGTCCGTCACGATCCTGAAACAGGGGAGCCCTTCCTGCGGGAGCCGGGAGATCCATGACGGGACTTTTTCCGTCAGGAAGATCCCGGGAAGGGGAGTCGCCGCGGAAATGCTTGCCGAAGCGGGATTGACAGTTTTTGATGAGACAGAGCTTGATCGGGCAGAAGCCCTTGTTGCCAAAAATGAAAGCCGGCGGTAAACTGCCTTTATACCGCTATAAAAACTAAAACCGTTATCAATCTATTAAGGAGAATAGTGATATGAAAATGCTGCTAACGGGAGATGAGGCGATAGCGCGCGGCGCATGGGAAGCCGGCGTAAGGCACGCCTCGGCCTATCCGGGCACTCCGTCCACAGAGATCCTGGAGAACATGGCGAAGTATCCGGAAGTCTACGCGGAGTGGTCGCCCAATGAGAAGGTAGCCATGGAGTCCGCGATCGGAGCTTCGATGGCGGGAGTCAGGAGCATGGCTTCGATGAAGCATGTCGGAGTGAACGTGGCCGCTGACCCGCTCATGACATTCGCTTATATGGGCGTGAACGGCGGAGCCGTGATAGTGACCGCGGACGAACCGGGTATGTTCAGCTCGCAGAACGAGCAGGACAACAGAAACTACGCCAAGATGGGCAAGATCCCGATGCTCGAGCCCGCCGACAGCCAGGAATGCTATGACATGATGAAGATGGCGTTCGCCCTTTCCGAGGCGGAAAACGTTGTCGTGATGGTGAGGCTCGTGACGAGAGTCTGCCACTCCAAGTCCATCGTCGAGGTCGGCGAGAGAGTAGAGCGCGAAGTCGGCGAGTGGCAGCAGGATCCGATGAAATACGTGGCGCTTCCCGCGCATTCCCGCATCCTGAGAGTGCAGATCGACGAGCGCCAGAGGAAGCTGGCCGAGCGGAGCGAGGCGTCGTATCTCAACTACGCTGAGATGAACGGCGGCAAGGTCGGCGTTATCGCGTCCGGCCCGTCCTACTGGTACGCCAAAGAGGTATTCCCGGAGATCTTCGGACACGACGTGTCCTTCCTGAAGCTCGGCTTTACCAATCCGCTTCCCGCTGGCAAGATCAAAGATTTCTGCTCCGCGGTCGAGAAGGTCTACATCGTCGAGGAGGACGACCCGTATATCGAGGAGTTCGTCAGGATCCAGGGGTGCTCCTGTTTCGGAAAAGACGTGTTCCCGACCTACGGCGAGATGATCCCGGAAGTGCTGAGAAAGTCTTTGCTCGAGCAGTTAGCGGCGAAGCCCGAGCTCGCGGAAGAACTCGGGGCGTCGAAAGCTCTCGCGGACTATATGCAGGGGATAGTCGATTCCGCCGCCAAGGCTGAGGAGGGAGACTACCATGACCTGATCATCAAGCGTCCGCCTTCGCTCTGCGCGGGGTGCCCCCACAGAGGCCTCTTTTACAGGCTGGGAAAGCGCAAGGACATCATGATCAGCGGAGACATCGGCTGCTATACCCTGGCCGCCGGAGCTCCGTATAAGGCGATGGACAGCTGCGTCTGCATGGGCGCTTCCATCTCCGTCGGTCACGGCGCCCAGCAAACGTTCAACCGCGCAGGGATCAAACGCAAGGTCGTGACCGTCCTCGGAGACTCCACGTTCTTCCACACGGGCGTGAACTCTTTGATCAACACTGTCTACAACAACAGCAATACCATAAACATAATCCTGGATAACCGCATCACCGGAATGACCGGACATCAGCAGAACCCGGGCACAGGCTTCACCGTTAAGGGCGAGCCGACCAATATGATAAAGCTCCCCGAGCTGGTCAAGGCCATCGGGATCAAGCATGTCGCGGTGATAAACCCGAACGACCTGGACGCGGTCGACAAGGCTCTCGACGAGTTCATGGATCTGGACGAGCCCTCCGTCATCATCACCAGATGGCCCTGCGTCCTGAAGAAGTTCTCCGACGCGGACCTCGCGGAGTTCCCGGGACTCTACAGCACTAAGAACGCGGTCGACAGAGACAAGTGCATCGGCTGCAAGCGCTGCCTCGGAACGGGCTGCCCGGCCCTCATCTTTGATGAAGAGGCGAGGAAGGTCAGCATCAAGCAGACCGACTGCGTGGGCTGCGACGTATGCGCTCAGGTCTGCCCGGCCGGAGCGATCGAGAAGAGCGGGGAGGTGGAGTGATGACTAAGAATATACTGCTCGCCGGAGTGGGCGGCCAGGGAACGATCCTCGCCGCGAAGATGCTCACCATAGGCCTCATGGAAGAGGGGTATGACGTGAAGATGAGCGAGATCCACGGAATGAGCCAGCGCGGCGGAGACGTGGTGTCGCAGGTCAGATACAGCAAGAGCAAAGTGTACTCCCCGGTGATCGAGAAGGGGAAGGCCGACATAGTAGTGGCCTTTGAGGAGATGGAAGCCTTGAGGAATCTGGACTACCTGGCTCCGGGCGGCACCGTGGTCGTGAACAAAGAGCGCATCCCCAG
>JAFWFF010000160.1 GCA_017515765.1 Bacillota bacterium
CAGGGTCAGGACTCCGGCACTGGCGAGCAGGCTCCTGGAGTCGACGCCGAACAGGTAGAGGCAGTAGAACAGCGCGCCGATCGCTCCGCCGTATTTCACGATGGAGAGGAGCAGGTGGCCGATAGTCTCGCCCCTTGCGCCGAGCAAAGAGGAGACCAGCCTGACGGGTATGCGGAACAGGTAGACCAGGATGGCGGTCGAGATGAGCACCAGCATGTTTGCGCTGAGCGCGAACACGTTAGGCCCTCTGTCCCAGTCTCCGCTCAGGATATAGTGGATCACGGATCCGTCGTCGAAAAGCGAATTCGCGCCAAGTACAGTCGCGGCGACGTAGATGATCAGCAGGCTGCCGGCGAGGCCCACCATGAACAGAAGCTTCTGCTCGGGTCCCTTCTCGCGCCAGGGTACGCGGCTGTTGTCCCAGCGCGCGGCGGCTTTGGTCGTCGAGACCGTGTGCCCGGACGGCAGGATGACCCGGAAGATCGTTGAATTGAGACCTTTCTGGGCCTGGGAATCGCTCATCGTAGCGTAGAGTTCTTCCTCCTCGTCGGTCGTGAGAGTGACGGTGCCCGAGAGTATCATGATGAGCAGCAGGCTGACGAGCGCAGTGATCAAAGATACCGGGAACCGCATCCTGAACATGTCCGCCTTCGGGATGGCAGTCGCGACGAAATAACCGTCGCTGTAGCGGAAATACTGGAAATAACGTACGCCGTTCACCCTGGTGAAGCCGTAGTAGTCAGATCCGCTGAACGCCTTGTCGGGGATCCCGATGTCGGCGGCCCTCATGCCGATCCTGGCTTCGAAGGGCGAATACAGGCAGACGTGATCCTCGCTGTTGTCGAATAGAACGATGAATCCTCCGCTGAGCATATCTGTAGAGAAGATGTAGTTCAGGTCGGTCGAAGCGAACAGCTTTTCGGAGAGCTCAGGCTTCAGGCCTATCTGGAGAAGCGACCTGTGAGCTGTGATCGGCCTGGAATATGTTTCCTCAGTCTCGTATTCCGCGTATTCGCTTTCGACCCCGGCTTCAGCCGCCTCTGCCAGGGCTTCGGCCAGATCGTACTCATAATGGGACACGTAACGGGTGTTCCCGTCCTCGTCAGTGGTCGTATAGTAGTACATCGCCACGCCGATGTACTGCGAATTGACGCCCACGTCGCTCATCATCGGATCCTGGATCAAAAGGTCGGTCTTTCCGTCCAGCACCTCCAGGAAGGGGTAGGACTGGGCCTCGCTGTTGTGGCTGATCGTGAAGAACCAGTTCGGGGTGCTGGTGGCTATGGTCCGGCCGTTCTCGTCGAAGATGTAGATCGATTCAAGGTCGTTAGCCGAGCAGAGTTCCTGCAGCCTCCGGGACGAGGAGACGGACCTGAGCGGGTTGCCTTCACCGTCGAGGATATAGTGCTTGACGCCTGCCTGGTCGTATTCGGTATAGCGGCGCGAGGTAGGCTCGTTCAGGACCGCGGGATCCACCTCGACCAGATAGGCCATGAGCTTTGCCTTAGCGGCAAAGCGTTCGTCGTAATAATCTTTGATCAGGCTGCGGCTCTCAAGGCTCTCCTCGTACCGCCCGGTCACCTCGTCGAGCGCCGCGACCGAGTCGTCGATGCTCTCGGAGATCTCCAGGAGGGTCTGGGTGTAGAAGGAGACGAAGAAGATCACGATAACGCCCGCGATCATGAGCGGGAAGGTCTTTTTGAATATCGACTTGTCAAAGATATAGCTCTTGCCGTTTCTTCTGAAGAGAGTCTTGCGCTCCGTTTTGGTCGCGTTGCGGACAAAGTCGTTCCTGACGATGACCGCGTATGCCAGGCAGATCAGCATCACCATGATGAAGCCGGTGATGGACCAGAAGAGCACGTATCTGTCCTTTGCGTGGATCGTCGAGGTGTCCGCCGCCGCGCAGATAACGGTCTGGCCGCCGAAAGTCCTGGAAACGCAGTAGTATCTCTTTCCGTTGATGGTCTCCATCCCGGCATAGCCGTCGTTCAGCGCCTGGGCGGACAGGCCCGCTTCCAGGGCGTTCCTGCCGGTCAGGACTTCGCCGTCGCGTTCATAGTAAAGGAAGGTGGAGGTCGCCGCGTCAACGGCGAACAGGAATCCGTCGTTTCCGACCGATACGCGCTTCAGCACTACCGACACGTCCTTCAGGGACGCGATCTGTACGTCGAGGTCTGAAGTATAGGAGCCCAGCACCATGCAGACCGTGTTCCCCTGATAGGTATAGGGCATGGAATAGAAGTAGAAGCTGCCGTAGGTATTGGTCTCCTGGATCGGGATCACGCGCCCGTCGAGACGCTTGGTCCCGCTTATCAGCTTAAGGAGATTTTCGTGGGTCATCAGGCCCGTGCCCTCGAGATTCTTGCCGATGAAATCGCTGTTCGGGGCGATGAGGATGTTCCCATCATTATCCATGGAGAACAGATAGTCCACTCCGGAACGGCTGACCACGTCGGCAAAGACCTCGGCGCGGGCGTCGGCGTCTGCGTTTATCAGGTAATCAAAGAGGCCGCTCTTGAACATCTCGCTCAGATCGTCCAGCATATCCTGGTTGCCGTCGTGGAACATGTACGACAGCTCGGTGGAATCGATGTTGTTCTGCGAGAGGATCGTCACGGCGTCCGAAAGCGCCTGCTCGCTGTTTTCTTTCTGCTTCTGGATCGCGGCCTGTCCCTGCATCCCGCGCAGGAAGACCGTGATGAGCACAGCTCCGAGTATCATCAAAAAGAAGTTGACAGCAACTTTGGCAAAGAAGTATTGGTTCGCCCTTCTGCTGATGTCAGAACGGACTGCCGTCTGGCCGGCATCCCCGGGTATGTTCTGCATTTCAGGCTTATCAGTCTGCTCAGGCATGGGTCATGACCTCCGTATGTATCAAAGCGTTTGCGGCATCCGAAGCCGCAGGGTCTCCTAGTCCGGGCGCATGTGCGCAGCAATATATTATACTATAATATATATGTTCTTAACAACAAAAAATGCGGAGAGCCGCTGCAGGGGCCTTCATGCAGGTCTGACCATACATTAATAGTATCATATAGCCAATACGATATGTATTTTATCTGACTGGCGCGCAGGTATATTATAAATAAGTAATGTGATACTGCATAAGGAGGCGGTTATATGTCCAATTGCGCGGTCGTCGGGATAAACTGGGGCGACGAGGGCAAAGGCAGGATGGTGGATCTTCTGACTGAGGACTACGACGTGGTCGTGAGGTTCCAGGGCGGAGGAAACGCCGGCCATACCGTGGAGAACGAGTTCGGGAAATTTGCTCTCCATCTGCTCCCTTCGGGGATCTTCAGGAAGGGAGTCGTGAACATCCTCGGGAACGGGGTGGCGCTCGACCCCGAGAATCTGCTCGCGGAGATAGAGACCGTGAGAGCAAAGGGCGTTGATATAACGCCGGAGAACCTTTTGATCAGCGACAGGGCATCGCTGCTCCTGCCGTGGCACAGGGATCTCGACGCGCTGGAGGAGGCGCGCCTTAAGGATAAGAAATACGGCTCGACCAAGCAGGGGATCGCGCCGTTCTATTCGGATAAATACCAGAAGAAGACCGTGATGGCCGGGCAGCTCCTGCACCCGGAGAAGCTCATAGAGCACCTCGCGGACATCGCTGAGTGGAAGAACCTGACCCTGACCAAAGTCTACGGCGCCGAGCCCTATACGATGGACATGCTGAAGGACTGGCTCAGTGAATACTGCGAGAAGATCAAACCCTTCATCGCGGACACCGGGGCGTACCTCAGGAAGGCGCAGGCAGACGGGAAGAGAATACTCTTCGAAGCCCAGCTCGGAGCGCTCCGCGACCTGGACCTCGGCATCTATCCGTACACGACTTCTTCGAACACTCTCGCGGCCTACGCGCCGATCGGCTCCGGCTTCCCGGGCGCGAAGATCGACGACGTGGTCGGCGTGGTGAAGGCGTATTCGACCTGCGTGGGAGAGGGGCCTTTCGTCTGCGAGATGTTCGGCGAAGAGGCCGAGCGGCTGCGCGAGGCCGGCTTTGAATACGGAGCAAAGACGGGAAGGCCGCGCCGCGTCGGACCTCTGGACATAGTCGCGACCCGTTACGGAGTCAGGGCACAGGCGGCTACCGAGATAGCGCTCACCAAGCTCGACGTCCTGAGCTATCTGGACGAGATACCGGTCTGCACCGCGTACGAGGTATGTGGTGAGGAGACGGAGGAGTTCCCCTTCCCGACAGCGCTTGAGGCAGCGAAGCCCGTGATAAAGACTCTGAAGGGCTGGAAGAGCGACATCTCCGGAGTGAGGAGCTTTGACGATCTGCCCCGGGAAGCCCGCGAGTACGTGGAGTTCATAGAGAAGAGCATCGAGTGCCCGATCACGTATATATCCGTGGGACCCGAACGCGACAGCATAATCATCAGGAAATGACAGACCTGGGAGGCGCGAGGCATGACTAAATACATATTTGTTACCGGAGGAGTCGTCTCAGGACTTGGCAAGGGGATAACCGCGGCGTCGCTCGGCAGGCTCCTGAAAGCGCGCGGCCTTAAGGTCGCGGCACAGAAGCTCGACCCCTATATCAATGTGGATCCCGGGACGATGAGCCCCTTCCAGCACGGCGAGGTCTACGTGACCGAGGACGGCGCCGAGACGGACCTGGACCTCGGCCACTACGAGCGCTTCATCGACGAGGACCTGAACAAATACTCCAACCTCACGACCGGCAAGGTCTACTGGAACGTCCTGAACAAAGAGCGCCGCGGCGAATACCTCGGCTCCACGGTCCAGGTCATCCCCCACATCACCAACGAGATCAAAAGCTTCATCTACTCGGTAGGCACCAAGACTGAAGCCGACGTGGTGATAACGGAGATCGGCGGGACCATAGGAGACATCGAGTCCCAGCCCTTCATCGAGGCGGCCAGGCAGGTCTCCCTGGAGGTCGGCAAAGGAAACTGCCTCTTCATCCACGTTACGCTCGTGCCCTTCCTGAAGGGCTCCGACGAGCACAAGTCCAAGCCCACCCAGCACTCGGTAAAGGAGCTGCAGGGCATGGGAGTGAACCCGGACATCATAGTCCTCCGCTGCGACGAGCCGCTGGAGGAGTCGATCTTTGACAAGATATCCCTGTTCTGCAACGTGAAGCGGGACTGTGTCATAGAGAACATCACCCTCCCGGTGCTCTACGAGGCGCCGCTCATGCTGGAGAAGTCCGACCTCTCCGCCGTGGTGTGCCGCGAGCTCAACATCTACGCCCCGCACTGCCGGCTGGAGGACTGGGAGGAGATGGTCAGGAGCATCAAAGCCCGCACGGAGTACGTGGACATCGGCCTCGTCGGAAAATACGTCGCGCTGCACGACGCGTACCTCTCGGTTGCCGAGGCCCTGAGGCACGCGGACTACTGCTACAACTCGCACATCAGGATCCACTGGATAGATTCGGAGGAGATCACTGAAGAGACCGCGGACGCGATGCTCGCCGGGCTCGACGGGATCATAGTCCCGGGAGGCTTCGGAAACCGCGGCATAGAGGGGATGATCCTCGCGGCAAAGTACGCGAGAGAGAACGACGTCCCGTACTTCGGGATCTGCCTCGGGATGCAGATCGCGGTCATAGAGTTCGCCCGGAACGCGGCAGGCATCAAAGGCGCGAATTCAGGAGAGTTCGATCCGTTTTGCCCGGACAAAGTCATAGACTTCATGCCCGGCCAGAGCGAGGAGATAGACAAAGGAGGAACCCTGCGGCTGGGTGCGTATCCCTGCGTGATAACGCCAGGCACCGTGATGGAGCGATGCTATGGCCAAGCGCAGATCGCGGAGAGGCACCGGCATCGTTATGAGTTCAACAACAATTACCGTGAGGCGCTCACGGCCGCAGGCCTCATTTTATCGGGAATGTCCCCGGACGGGGAACTGGTCGAGACGGTGGAACTCGCCGGCAGGCCGTTCTTCGTCGGGGTCCAGTACCATCCGGAGTTCAAGAGCCGCCCGAACAAAGCGCACCCGCTGTTCAAAGGCTTCGTGAAGGCGTCCCTCGAGAACCGCGCAGCTCGCAGCGCCGATTAAAGCGATTGATTTAATGGCATTTTTTGCTATAATAGAATAAGTATATCCGACGGAAATCAAGGAGGAATGACAATGAGAGTAGTTATCCAGGACGATTACGACAAAATGTGCAAATGGGCGGCGAATTACATCGCCGACAAGATAAAGAACCACAAGGAGGACAGGCCCTTCATCCTGGGACTCCCGACAGGTTCGTCCCCGATAGGGGTATATAAGGAGCTCATCGCCAAGAACGTCGCGGGCGAGCTCTCCTTCGCGAACGTGGTGACGTTCAACATGGACGAGTATGTGGGACTGCCCCACGAGCATGACCAGAGCTACTGGTACTTCATGCACGACAATTTCTTTGATCACCTCGTCGACATGAAGCCCGAGAACATCAACATCCTGAACGGGATGACCGATGACCCCGAGGCAGAGTGCGCGGCCTACGAGGAGAAGATCGCTTCCTACGGCGGCATCGACCTGTTCATGGGCGGTATCGGCGTCGACGGACACCTCGCGTTCAACGAGCCCTACACGTCGCTCAGCTCCAGGACCGGCGTCAGAGACCTGACCACCGACACCAG
>JAFWFF010000161.1 GCA_017515765.1 Bacillota bacterium
AAAGACGGCGACCCGGCACCCGGATAGCCGTTTAAGAGCATCTTTCCCGATAAGCATTTCGGTTCGCTGACTAGTCGTTTCCATCAAAAAAGATTATATCAGTTTCACGGGATCTTATCCACCGTTTAAGCCCATTTCATCATATTTTAATGCGATTATTTTTACATCAAAACGCCCCTCTCCGTTACGCCCGGCAGGATCGTCCCGCCGCGTCCCGGAAGAGGGGCATGTTCAGAATGCCTCAAAATGTTCAAATTTCACTAATTTCCGCCGCCGGGCCCGCCCTGGCCTCCGCCCGGGAAGCCGCCGGGTCCGCCCATTCCGGGACCGCCTCCGAAGCCTCCCATTCCGGGGCCTCCGCCCTGGCCGCCCATCGCGCCCGGATCGCCCGGCATTCCGCCCATCATCTGATTGCCGATGCTGTTGGTCTCCACTCCGTTCACTATGAGCTTCCCGCCGTTCAGTTCCGCGGTCCCGTCATAGTCAAAAGGCGACTGTGCGGTGATATCGAGCGTTCCGCCATTGATATAGAGGTTCCCGTTGACGTCTACCGCGTCGGTGTCTCCCTGTCCCATGGCGATCTTTACGTACCCGCCGTTGAACTCGCAGATCACCGAATATGCGGTGGATTTGGCTGCTGCGTTGATACCGTCATCGTATGCGGTGATGTCGAATTCCCCGCCGTTTATCTGGACGTATGTGCCCTCGATCGCTTCCGAAGCGTCGATGGTGAAGCCGCCCCCGTCGATCTGGACTATCGTGGTCGCGTGTATACCGTCGTCGTCCGCGTCTATAACAAAAGTGCCTCCGCAGATGTAGATGTACCCTTTGGTGTTGTCGTCGTCATTCTCCGCGTGCAGCCCGTCGTTGACCGCCTTAAGCGTCAGATCGCCTTCCGCGACAGCTATCGAGTCGTTCGCTTCGACCGCCGTGTCCTCCGCGCTGATAACAATAGTCCCTCCGGTGATCCTGACGTCGTCTTTGCCGGCGATGCCGTTGTCGCTCGAGTCTATCTTAAGAGTCCCGAGGCCGTTGAGCACCAGGTCGTCTTTCGAGAATATGACAGCGTCTGTATTGGTGTCCCCGTCAGCCGTGAACGTCCCTGTGACGGACAGTTCGTTCACCGTTCCCTCCGCCGTGGTCACGAAGACTTTGTCGGCGTTCTTAACGTAGATGCATGGAGAGTCGGTATTGGTGATCTCCGCGCCGTTCAGGACCAGCTGGACCTTGTCATCGTCCGCTGCGTCGACGGTTATCGTTGCTTCCGACGCGCTCCCGCTTATCACATAGACCCCCGCTTCGGTTATCTCCACGTCCGTCCCGTCCTTCACAGTTATGTACTCTGCCTCCGAAACGTCCGCGGTCTGGGTCAGGTCTCTCTCTGTGAACAGGTCTGTCGCGTCTATCGCTCCGTCTGACGAGACGTTCGCCGTAAGAGTCACCGCCTCCCCCTGTTCGAGAGTGTTTCCGGCCTCCGCGGTCCCCGTTTCCGCGTCTGTTTCAACTACTATCGCTTCCTTCTCGACCGTCTCCGCTTCCCCGGCTCCGGCGTCCGCCGTTCCGCAGGCAGCGAGCGAAATAGCCGTCACGCAGGCCATGAGCGTAAGCAATGTCTGCCTTTTAAAGCTTTTCTTTTTATTTCCGTCAGTGTTTTTCATATCTGTTTTTCCTCCGGTCATGATCAAAATATGTGTCTTCCGGGCTTTCCCGGGTCTCTTCTTTCTGTTTTCGCTCTTGTTATACCGCGCCAACCTTAAACAAACCTAAAGCTTTGATCAAAACACATAAAAAAGCGCCCCCTGCGGGGCGCCCCTAAGCAGATCATCTTATCCCAGCGGGAACGAAGGCTTTGATCAAAGTACCCTCGTCCGTGTGTTCCTCGCTGATCACGCGTCCGTATCTCCTGATCCTCACAAGCCTCGCGGCGTCGCTGTAAGGGATCAGTTCTTCGATATACGTCCCGTTCCTCTGCAGCACGTTCTCGATCGCGCCGAACAGTTCTTCGAGCCCGGCGCCGGTCACGCAGCTTATTGGAATGACGTCCTCCGCCCTGCTGTCCCTGAACAAAAGCTTCCGCGTCCCTATCTCCTCAGCGCTGAGCAGGTCTTCTTTGTTCAGGACCGTGATGACCGGGATATCCTTTACACCGAGCTCATCCAGCGTCTCATAGACGACGTCGCGGTGCATCTCCGCCTCGGAGGACGATATATCCACGACATGCAGTATGAGGTCTGCGTATCTCGCCTCCTCCAGCGTGCTGCGGAACGCGTCGACCAGATGGTGCGGCAGTTTGTTTATGAACCCGACCGTATCGGTCAGCAGGACTTTCATCCCGCCGGGCAGTACAAAAGCGCGTGTCGTCGGGTCGAGCGTCGCGAACAGCTTGTCCTCAGCGAGTATCCCCGCGCCCGTCAGCCTGTTCAGCAAAGTCGATTTGCCCGCATTGGTATAGCCGATTATGGCGGCAGTCGGGACCGGGCTCCTGCTGCGTTTCTTCCTGGTGGTCTCGCGGACGGTCTTCATTGATCTGATCTCTGAAGACAGCCTGGCTATGCGCTTCTGGATGACACGCCTGTCGGTCTCCAGCTTGGTCTCGCCCGGCCCTCTGGTGCCTATCCCGCCTCCGAGCCGGGACAGCGCCGTGCCCTTTCCCGTGAGCCTGGTGGCGCGGTATTTCAGCTGGGCCATCTCGACCTGGATCTTGCCTTCGCTGGTCGTCGCGCGTCCGGCAAATATGTCCAGTATCAGCATGGTCCGGTCTACCACCTTCGCGTCGAGCAAGTCGGCCAGGTTCCTGTGCTGCGAAGGCGCGAGCTCGTCATCGCAGATGACCGCGTCAGCCTCCAGCGCGTCCATCATCTCACGGAGTTCCTGCACTTTCCCCTTCCCCAGATATGTCACCGGGTCGGGATGCGGAAGGTGCTGGATCATCCTCGCGACGATCTCGCCTCCGGCGGTGTCCGCAAGCTCCGCGAGCTCGTCCAGCGAAGCGTCCGCCGTTTCGTCGTCCTGAGCGACAGCAAACGATATGAATCTTTCTTTTTTGCTCTCGTTTTCCATGATTTGATTCTATCAGATAACAGTGCCCTGCCGCAAGCGCCTGTGCCGGCGCGCCTTTTATTCGAGAAGTGCCCTTTTCCCGCCGCGCCGCCCAATTTTTGCTTTTTTTATCGCATCGCCGCCAAAAAAATGTGCCCGATGCCTCCCGGCGCGCCGTAAAACTCGTGGCGGCCGGCAAAAAATGATATATACTTTAGTCAGACAGAGTGAAAGGCTGTCGGAAAGGAGCGTATCAGAATGACTCAGCAGCTTAACAGCCCTGTGCTATACCTCATATGCGGGGTCATAGTGCTGTTCGTCGCACTCGTATGCGTGTTCTTCGCCGTACGGGCCTACCGCGCCGGCAAGGCGATAGGGGTCGACGAGAGCAAATTGAAACAGACCGTCGTAGCCAGCGTTACTTTCGCGATACTTCCGAGCGTGGGTATACTTCTCGGAGTCATCGCGCTTTCGGGGAGTCTCGGCATACCGTGGCCGTGGCTCAGACTCTCGGTCATCGGAGCCCTGCACTACGAGACCCAGGTCGCCGAAGCGGCGGCGGAGGCGGTCGGGCTCGACGGGCTCTCGGCGTCCCAGATGACTTCCGAAGCCTTTACCACCATTGCCCTACTCATGAGCGTCTGCATAATGTGGGGAATGGTCTTCAGCATCTTCACCTGCAAGGGATATACCGCCAGGCTCACCGCGGGATCAAAGAGCAAAGCCTCCGATCCGGGAACAGGCGCGCAGCCGTCAGCAAAGAAGAAAGGCGCGTTCGCGGGCTTCGGCGACAAGGCCATGACAGCGATGTTCATAGGCCTCGTCTCGGCATACATCGGGAGCTACCTCGGCGGCTGGATCTCCGGCGGAGGAAAAGGCGTCTTCGCATTCGGCGGCTCATGGCTCCCGCTCGCAGTCGCGGCCTGCGGAGCAGCCGCGATGGCAGTGTTCACTTTGATCAAAGAGAAGACGAAGGCCGAATGGGTCGACAGCTTCTCGATAGCCGGCAGCATGCTGATCGCGATGACCTGCGCGATCTTCCTCGGCAAACTGGTGTAGGGAGGTGACATGAGATGAACGAAGAATCCAAACGCGAATACTACGATAGATACATCTCTTCCATCCACAGGCTCGGCCGCTTAATGAGCGTGATCGTCCTCGTGATGCTGCTCGCCGCTCCTTTCATCATGGGCTCCTACCTCGGGGCGATGCCAAACCTCGGCGCCTTCCTCAAAGGCTTCCTGAGCATAGGCCTGGTCTACCTGATCAGCTGCGTCGCCGAATACCTGATCTACGTCCCGATGCTCGGCGCCGGCGGAAGCTATCTGGCCTTCATGACAGGCAACCTGATAAACATGAAGATACCCTGCGCCATGACGGCGAAGGACATAGTCGGGGCGAAATCCGGAACGCCTGAAAACGAGATAATATCAACGCTTTCGATAGCAGCGTCCTCGCTGGTCACCATCGTGGTCCTGGCGCTCGGAGTGCTGATGCTGATCCCCCTTCAGCCGGTTCTCCAGTCGCCTGCCCTGCAGCCCGCCTTCGACAACGTGGTGCCCGCTTTGTTCGGCGCCATGGCGTATAAATACTACCGCGGGAATCTTAAGATCGCAGCCGTCCCGCTCCTCGTCATGGCGGTGCTCTTCATCCTGGTCCCCGGCCTCACCGGATCGACCAGCTTCATGATCATCCCGAGCGGCGCCATCGCGATCGGCCTCGCATATCTTTATCACAGGAGGGCAAGATGAGATACGTACTTTACGCGATACTGATCCTGATCGCGATCGTCTGCGCACTGCTTTTGATCGCGCTCGTCCGCACGCTGGCGGCGCCGGCCAAAACGTCGAAATGGAAGGCGAAGATCGAGCCTGAACGCGAGGCGCTCTATTCCAAGAAACTGTCCGACATGGTCCGCTATGAGACGGTCTCCCGCGAGGGCGTCGACCAAAGGGAGAAATTCCTCGGATTCCACAAGGTCCTTGAGGAGCTCTTCCCCCTGGTCCACCAAAACCTTGAAAAGACCGAGATCGACGGCAACCTGCTGTTCAAATGGAAAGGCAGAAACTCCGACCGCCCCGTGGTCCTGATGAGCCACCAGGACGTGGTCCCCGCGGAGGGCGAATGGCTCCATGACCCGTTCTCCGGCGACATCGAGGACGGCAAGGTCTGGGGCCGGGGCACCGCGGACACCAAATGCTCCGTCATGGCTTTCTTCCAGGCTGTGGAAGAACTTCTCGCCGAGGGCGCAGTCCCGGAGCAGGACGTATACCTCAGCTCCTCCTGCACCGAGGAGACCGGCGGAGACGGCTGTCCCAAGCTCGTCGCCGAGATGAAGAGGCGCGGCGTCAAACCCTTCCTTGTGATCGACGAGGGCGGCGCGATAGTCGATGAACCGATCGGCGGCATCAAAGGCTACTACGCCATGCTCGGCATTCTGGAGAAAGGCCACGGCGACATCAGGCTGTCTGCCAGGTCGAATGGCGGCCACTCGAGCTATCCTCCGAAGAATTCCCCGATCGCGAGGCTGGCCCTCTTCGCTTCTGAGATCGAGAAGCACGACCCGATGGACGTGGAGTTCGAGCCCGAGGTCGAAGCGATGTTCAGGACGCTCTCGCCCTACGGTCCCTTCTATTTCCGCTATCTGTTCGGGAATATGTGGCTGTTCAGGCCTTTGCTCAAGAAGCTTCTCCCGAAGATCTCCAACCAGGCCGCCGCTTTGCTGAAGACGACGATAGCCTTCACCATGCAGTCAGGTTCCGACGCGTCCAACGTCCTGCCGCAGGAGGCGACCCTCACCATGAACCTCCGCTACATCCCTCATCAGGGCCGCGAGGCCAGCAACGCCGTTATCAAGCGTCTGGCCGACAAATACGACCTGGAGATGAGCGTATCCAACGACTGGGATTACTGCGAGCCCGTCAGCATCGAGAGCGACGCCTACCATCTGGTCGAGCGCGTGATGAACGAGGTCTTCCCGCAGCTCCCGGTCTGCCCCTACGTTATGACGGGAGGCACGGACGCGCGCTTCTATCAGGAGATCTGCGACGCATGCATCCGCTTCTCGCCCGTGGTCTACGGCAAGGAGCAGATGAGCGGCATGCACGGCCTGAACGAGAACATCGACTGCTTCAGCCTGCCGGGCGCCGTCGATTTCTACAAAGCAGTGATCAAAGAGAACGCGTAGAGCAACAGCGGGTTGCGTGATTTCCCCGCGCGTCCGTATTAGAATCTTCTCAGAAAGAACGAGGAGGTATTTGCCATGAGCACCCAGGACGTAATATATGAACTCAGGACCAAAAACGGTCTTTCGCAGGATGACCTCGCGGAGAAGGTCTTCGTCACTAGGCAGGCCGTGTCGCGCTGGGAAAACGGCGAGACCGTGCCGAACACCGAGACGCTGAAGCTTCTTTCCAAGCTCTTCAATGTGTCGATAAACACTTTGCTCGGGTCGCCGCGCAAGCTGGTCTGCCAGTGCTGCGGGATGCCCCTTGAGGACTCGATCCTCAGCCATGAGAAGGACGGTTCGCTGAACGAGGATTACTGCCAGTGGTGCTACGCCGACGGCACGTACACCTACAGCGACATGGACGACCTGATCGACGTCTGCGTCGGGCATATGGCCCGCGACGGCTTCTCAGAGGAGCAGGCCCGCGAATACATGAAGCAGATGCTCCCGACCCTCGATTACTGGAAGAGATACGAAGAGCTCAGCGACAACGGGGAGTTCGAACAGTTCAAGCAGCAGCTGATCAAAGAGATCAACGATCTCGGCATCGAGGGCATGCCGCGCCTTGATAAACTGAACGCTCTCGTCGGAGCCTACGTCAATCTGGAGGACCCGCTCCC
>JAFWFF010000162.1 GCA_017515765.1 Bacillota bacterium
GGCGTCGCCTCCGCCCTGCAGACGCCTCTATCCTGCATGCTCGGGCCGTCCATTGTAAACCCGGGATTGCCCCCTTTCGATCCTGACAAGCCGCTCGCCGGCCTCCGCATCACCGTCGACGCCGGAAACGGCGCGGGCGGTTTCTACGCGGGCAAAGTCCTCGAGCCGCTCGGCGCAGACGTCAGCACTTCACAGTTCCTCGAGCCCGACGGGACCTTCCCGAACCACATTCCGAACCCGGAAAACCGCGAGGCTATGGATTCTATCCGCAAAGCCGTGAAGGCTGCCGGGACGGACCTCGGGATCATCTTCGACACAGATGTGGACAGGGCCTCCGCGGTGGATGAGAACGGCCGCGAGATCGCGCACAACGGAATAGTCGCGATGGCGGCCGCTTTGATCGCGGATGACCACCCCGGGACCACCGTCGTGACCGACAGCGTGACCTCCAGGCATCTCACCGAATTCCTCGAGAAGGATCTCGGCCTCAAACACCTGAGATATAAGCGCGGCTACCGCAACGTGATCGGCAAGTCCATCGAGTTGAACGAGCAGGGCATCGACTCCGAGCTCGCGATCGAGACCTCCGGCCACGCCGCCTACCGCGAGAACTATTTCCTGGACGACGGCGCCTACCTCGCGACCAGGATCGTCATCAAAACGGCCCTCCTGAAAGCGCAGGGCAAGGGTATCTCCAGCGTGGTAGCAAACCTCGCGGAAGCTGCGGAATCAAAGGAGGCGCGCCTCCCGATCTCCGGCGAGGACTTCGGCGAGACCGCAGGCCGCATGATCGCGGAAGTCACGAACCTCGTCGCCTCCGGCAACCTGAAGGGCTGCACCCTGGAAGAGCCGAACTACGAAGGCGTGCGGATCAATTTCAACGCCCCGTCGATCCGCGGTTGGATGCTCCTCAGGAAATCCCTCCACGACCCGATCATCCCTGTAAACATGGAAGCCGACGTCCCGGGCGGCGTCGCGGAAATGGTCAGGATCATCACCCCGATACTCATGGGCTACCCGGAGATAGATATAAGCAAACTGTAAACGATCGGCAATCAAAGAGACCGCGGGAACAGGTCCCGCGGTCTTTTGTTGTTTCACTTTCATTTCATCCAGTAAGGCATCTCCGGCGTCTCGTCCGGCCCGAGAGGCACTTTGACGTCGGTGCGCTCCGGCCCGTACAGCTCGCGGTGCATGCGCATCACTTCGCTCATCGCCAATCCGCCAGTGTTCGCGGTCAAAGCCTTCCACCTCATCCCGCAGGTCGCCATTTCATACGCCGGAGCGAATCCGTTCCGCTCATAGAAAGCGATGCGCCTCCTGCGGATCGAGTTTGCCTCTTCCGAGTCGCCGGCGACGGGCGTCTCGGACTCCGCGACTATCGGTACGTTCAGGTCTTTCAGCAGTTTCAGGATCTCCGATCCCGTCCCGCCGTTCCGAAGCGCTGCCGTCACTCCGAGGTAGTCCAGCAAAACCAGCGGTATCCCGGGGCGTTTCCAGAGCGCCGCGTAGCCGATCAGGGCACAGCCCGTACCGCCTTCTGCGCCGCCCGGCATGTCGGTTCCCCGCCCGAACAGCCCCCATATCTCATACCGGTCCTGCTCTATGAGGGAATAGATGTCCCCGAGCGGTTTCCGCTCATTCTCCGCGAAAGCCTCAGCGAGCTCACGGGAATACCAATCCCGGATCTCGTCATTATCAAGCTGCCGGAATATGCGGTCTGGCGCGGCCGGGATCATTTTGATCACTTTCCGCAGTACTCGCTCGCGACCTGCGCTGCGAGGCGTGCGTTGTTGTAGACGAGGCGGATATTGCTGTCCAGGCTGTCGCCGCCCGTGATGTCTTTGACCTTTGCGAGAAGATAGGGGGTAGTCGCCTTCCCGTGAATGCCCTCGCGGACTGAGGCTTCGATCGCCTCGTCTATCGCGCGGTTGATCACTTCCGGATCCATTGAATACTCCTCGGGGATCGGATTGGTGACGAGCATTCCGCCCTTCAGGCCCATCTCGCGCTGAGCCTTGAAGGCCGCCGCGATCTCGGCAGGCGTATCCAGCCTGTAATCCACGGAGAAACCGCTCTTCCTGGTATAGAAAGCGGGAAGTTCACTCGTGCCGTAGCCGATCACCGGGACCCCGTGGGTCTCCAGATACTCGAGCGTCAGTCCGAGGTCGAGGATCGAC
>JAFWFF010000163.1 GCA_017515765.1 Bacillota bacterium
AAGAACCTCAGGAACAACCTCGGCCCATACAGGGACTATATAGTTACTTTGCGCGGAGTAGGCTACAAGTTTGAATACGAAGATTAAGTTCAACCTAAGCAGCATCAGATCGCGGCTCTGGGCGTATTTCATCCTGTTCGCCGTGATAATCGTGGTCCTGATCTGGGCCCTGCAGATACTGTTCCTCGACCAGTATTACGAGGACATGAAGCTGAAGGAGGCGGATCAGCTGGCCAAGGTTTTGGTGCAGGAATACCAGCAGAGCGACAGCCTCCTGGCCTTCGCGGAAAGGCTGAACGACGTGAGTTCCGGGAGCGACTCGTATATCAGGGTCGAAACGGGCGACGGGCGCGTTTTGCTCACGCCTGAGTACAACGGCTACTCCCAGATGTCCCTGTACAACACCCAGACGGCCTATCTCAGGTTCAAGCTCCAGACCAGCGAGGCCTCCAGCTATTCCGAGATCACCCCGAGCTCGAACAACACCAGGATCCTATCCTATGCCTGTTACCTCTATCAGTCGACAGACAGCGACATCCCCGAGATAAACAACGCCAAGAGCTCGATCCTCTACATGTACACCCCGCTCTACCCGGTGCGCTCCACGGTCGAGATCCTGAGGAAGCAGCTTGTGTACATCACGGTCATCGCGCTCCTTCTGGCTTTCTCGATGGCCTTCTACATGTCCACCAGGATAAGCAAGCCGATCAAAGATATCACCCAGTCCGCCGCCGAGATGGGACGCGGAAACTACGGCGTACAGTTCAAGGGAGGCAAATACTCCGAGATCAGGGAGCTGGCGGAGACTTTGACAGACGCCTCCAGAGAGCTGGAGAAGTCCGACATGTACCAGAAGGACCTCATGGCCAACGTCAGCCATGACCTTAAGACCCCGCTGACAATGATCAGATCCTACGCCGAGATGATCAGAGACCTCTCCGGCGACATACCCGAGAAGCGCGAGCAGCACCTCTCCGTCATCATCGACGAAGCCGACAGGCTGAACCGCCTGGTAGACGACATGCTCACCATCTCCCGCATGCAGCAGAAGAACATCGTCCTGGAGCGCGCAGACTTCGACATAGTCGAGACCGCCAGATCGCTGCTGGACTCCTACGACATCCTCGCCGAGCAGGAAGGCTACGAGTTCATATTCGACGGCGAGGACGAGCCGGTATTCGTAAACGGCGACAAGGCCAAGATAAAACAGGTCTTCTCGAACCTGATAAACAACGCGGTCAAATACTGCGGCGAAGATAAGGTCATTATCGTCAGCGTCAAGCGTGACGGCAAAAAAGTCCGCTGCGAGGTCACCGACCACGGCGAGGGCATCGCCCCCGACGAGATCAACCACGTCTGGGAGAGATACTATAAATCCAGCACCCACCACGTGCGGCCGACCTCCGGAAGCGGCCTGGGCCTCTCGATAGTCCGCGAGATACTGACACTGCACAAGGCCGAATACGGAGTCGACAGCGAGCTCGGCGAAGGCAGCACCTTCTGGTTCGAACTCGAGCAGGTGAAGAAGAACAGATAGCAGCGCACTAAGGCAAGCGATCAAAGAGGAGGGCACCGGCCCTCCTCTTTTTCATATCATATTATTACTTTTCGGCATTCGGGCCATGCGGCCCTTTGATCAATAGTTCTCAGCCTTGATCTGGAAATAGGACTGCGCGTGGTGGCAGACCGGGCACTCCTCCGGAGCCTTCTCCGCTACGAGCTGGTGGCCGCAGTTGCTGCACTGCCAGACTACCTTCTCTTCTCTCGCGAAGACCTTGCCTTCCTTAATGTTCTGCGCGAGCTTGCGGTAGCGCTCCTCGTGCTCCTTCTCGATCGCGCCTACGCCCTCGAACTGGTCTGCCAGCTCCAGGAAGCCCTCTTCCCTCGCGACTCTCGCGAATTCGGCGTACATCTCGGTCCACTCGTAGTTCTCGCCGGCAGCAGCGTCGAGCAGGTTGTCGACGGTCGTTCCTATGCCGCAAGCCGCCTTGAACCAGAGCTCAGCATGCTCCTTCTCGTTTCCGGCAGTCTCCTCAAATATCTTGCTTATCTGTACATATCCGTCCTTTTTTGCCCTGGAAGCGTAGAAGGTGTATTTGTTCCTGGCCTGCGACTCGCCTGCGAAAGCGGTCATGAGGTTCTCAAGAGTCCTGGTTCCTTTAAGCGTTTCCGGCGTTGCTTTTTTGCTTTCCATCTTGTCTCCTCCGCGGTGATCATCGTAATATATTATCCTGCTGTTTATTGTACACCAGTCTCGTGAGAATGTCGCCTGTTTTGTTTCTGTTCCGCTGTCACGGCTCGTCTTTTTATGCTATAATTAATCGGTTTTAAAAATATCAAACGATATCTTCATCTATATCACTGTACGGAGGTAGAAAAATGGTCGAACTCATGAAATGCCAGAAATGCGGATGCATCGTCGAGGTGATCAAAGACGGAGAAGAAGGCGCCTGCAAGAAGGAAGGCTGGATCCATCTCACGCCGAACACCGAGGACGCCGCTCTTGAGAAACACGTCCCCGACGTCACGGTCGAAGGAAACACCGTGACCGTCAAGGTCGGAAGCGTCACTCACCCGATGCTCCCCGCCCACCACATCACGAACATCTGGCTCGAGACAGAAGCAGGCGTCCAGAGAGCGGATCTGGATCCCGAAGGCGCTCCCGAGGCTGTATTCACTCTCAGTGACGGCGACAAGCCCGTTGCGGCATACGAATACTGCAACCTGCACGGATTCTGGATGAAAGCCCTGTGATCCGCGCGTTCCCGCCTGCAAGAAGTACCATTCGAACAAAAGGAGTATCAAAGTGATCAGAAAAACAGCGGCCCTTTTGATGGCCTGCATCCTCATCACCCTCAGCGCGTTCGGCACAGCCTTTGCCGGCACCGACCCGATCGACGCTGAGAGCACCGGCACCGAGACTGCCGAAGACGAAATCACTGAAGACGCTGTAACGGAAGACGATACCTCAGCGGACGAGACAGTCACCGACGAAGCTGTCACCGAAGACGCTGCCGGCGGAGAAGAAGAGCCCGCCGACGAGGCAGTCGAAGAAGACGGTGAGGCTGAAGAAGCCGCAGAAGAAACTGCCGAAGAGACTGCGGAAGAAACAGCTGAAGAAACTGCGGAAGAGCCCTCTGACGCAGTGCCCGCGGAAGAAGCCCTTCCCGAGGAGACCGAGCCCGCAACCGCTTCCGGCACATCCCCGATGACCGTGAGCGCCACTGCCAACGGCCTCAGCATCCACATCGACCCGGTAGGATCCTCCGGCACCGCGCAGCTCTATATGTACGAAGCCTGCCAGTACCATCCGAGCGATCCCATGAAGGGCCTCAGCACCAACACATCTTCCCAGGGTTATCTCGTAGGCACCTATACCTGCGGCAACTCTTCCAATTTCAGCATCGGTCCCACCACCAACGGCACCGACAACTTCTTCAAGAAGTTCTACCTCGTACAGGGAAGCACCATACTCGCGGGACCGGTCTACGCGAACAAGATCGAGTCCAAGCGCAGCGTCGCAGAGTTCCCCCGCAGGTCGATCAAAGGCATCATCAACGAGAGCCGTGACGGCCTCGCCAAGGCAAAGGATCTCGGAGTCAGCTCCATCGCCATGAACGTTGACATCAACTCTCTGATCCTCAGAAACGAAGACGAGAACGGAAACCGCATTAGCTACAGCGGGCGCAGCGACGTTATCCCCTTCGTCAGCAACGGAGAGACGTTCTACTTCAACTCCGCCAAGGTCAGCAGCATGGACTCCACGGTATCCGGCTACTCCCAGAACAATATCAACGTGACCATGCTCGTGATCTCCTTCGCCAGCACAGTCAACTGGGACACCTATCCCTCCTCCCTGGCATATACCAAGGTGAACAAAGAGACCCTGGGCTTCAATACCAGCAACACGCGCGGCATGAAGTACTTCACCGCGGTCATGGAATTCCTCGGAGACAGGTACTCCAGAAGCAAAGATACCGGCATCGTAAACAAGTTCGTCATCGGAAACGAGATCGACTTTGCTTACGACTGGTGCCTGATCACCGACAAATATGATTCCAACGGCAAATTTGTCCGTACCAGTCTGGACGTATTCATGGAGGAATACGCGAGAGGCCTGAGGCTTGCCAATAACGCAGTCAAGAAATACAACGACCAGGCGAGAGTCTACATCTCCGTGACCCACAACTGGGCAGCGGCGAAATGGGAGAGCTGCCAGAACCCGATCGGACCCGAGAACAGGTTTTACAATTCCTACGCTCCGAAGGCCATGCTTGACTGGCTCAGCACCAACGAGAAGGCCAGAGGCGACTATAACTGGGGTGCCTGCATGCACCCCTATCCGATCGAGTCCACGTCGCCGAACCCCTTCTACGACGACCTGCACCCGGGCAAACTGAATGACAGATACGGCTATTTCAAGCCGGCAACGGGCAACTGGAAGACCTCGCCCTTTGTAACTTCCATAAACCTCGAGATCTACCAGCAGTATTTCGAGCAGGCTGCGAACAAATTCAACGGCAGCACGATGCGCGACGTCATCCTTCCCGAGGCCAACATCTGCAGCGCCTGGCAGGAGGAAGTCTCCTCCTCCGAGTACACCAGATCGCTCTACCAGCAGGCCGCTTCCTGCGCAGCTTTCTACTACCGCGCGGCCAACCTGTCCTGCATAAGCGAGATGGACTGGTACCGTCCGACTGATTATTACGGGCTGAGATCCGGCTTCATCGACATGAACGGCAACAGAAAGCCGTCCTACGATGTATGGAAGTTCATCGACACCGACGCGACCTACCTTTTTGCCAACAAATACCTGAGCTACATCTCCAATGTGTCGAGCTACCGCGACCTCATGAACTGGACCAATTCCGGATACGACTGGGGCAGCAAGTGGAAGGATTCCAACATCATCAAAGTCAACGTGACCAGCTCGCTCAACAGGCTTGCGGGTTCCAACCGTTACGCCACATCCTTCATGATCGCGGACCAGATGCTGAAGTCGAGCGGCAAGAGTTCCTTTGATACGATAGTTATCGCCAGCGGCAAGAACTACCCCGACGCTCTCTCCGGAACATATCTGGCAGACGTCAGGAAGGCCCCGATCATCCTAACCGGGAACACCGACGCGAACATCGCAGAGATAGCCGCTTACGTGAAGAAGAACCTCACTTCCGGCGGAAAGGTCTACCTCCTCGGCGGAGAAGGCGCAGTCTCCAAGGCTATGGAGAACGCGCTCTCCGGACTGAACGTCGAGAGACTCGGCGGCAGCAACAGATACCAGACCAACATCAGCATTCTGAACGCCGCCTCCGTTCCCCAGGGAAGCGAGATCCTGGTATGCACAGGCAAAGGCTTCGCGGACAGCCTCTCGGTCTCACCGACCGGTAAGCCGATCCTCCTCGTGGGCAACACCCTGACAGCCGATCAGAAGGCCTATCTGGCCAAGCTCTCCGGCTGCAAGTTCACCATGATCGGCGGAGCCGGAGCCGTCAGCGACGCTATCGGGAACGAGCTCAAAGCCTACGGTTCTGTCCGCAGAGTCGCCGGTTCCAACCGCTACGCCACATCCGTCGCCGTAGCGAAGGAATACTTCAGGAACCCGACCACCATGGTATTCGCCTACGCCCTCAACTTCCCGGACGGCCTCTGCGCCGGTTCCTTCGCGAACCTGCTCGGCACCCCGGTCATCCTCGTAGCCAACGGCAAAGCGGATAACGTAAGAGACTACTTCAACGACCTCACGGTCAGAAAATGCTACATCATCGGCGGCCAGACGCTTATCGGTGACGACACGGCACTCTCGCTGATCTACTGATCCGCCCGGACTGCCCTGTCTGGCGGGCAGCCTCATATCACGAACAAAGAGGAGACGTCTTCGGATACGGAGACGTCTCCTTTTTAATTGTGCGCGGCGGCGGCGCGTGTTTGCGTGCGTTCAGGCGTGCGTTCAGGCGTATGTTAGGGAGCGCTCAAATGTATGTTCAGGCGTATGTTAGGGAGCGCTCCGT
>JAFWFF010000164.1 GCA_017515765.1 Bacillota bacterium
AGAAATGAGATCATGTTCCAAAGTTTTGACTGGACGGCGGCGGAAAAGAAGTTATCTAGATCTCCCTTGCGGCTTCAACGACCCAGCGGACCCGCTCGGGATCGATATTGGAGGCGATGGTGCAGTCGGCGCCGATCAGCAGCCCTCGCTTCCCGCAGAAGCGGATCAGTTCACGCGTATAATCCTGAATCTCCTCTTTTGTGCCTGTATAGAGGATCCCCTGATACTCCGTGCATTCGTCGTTCAGGTGCAGCGTCTCGAAACCGCCCAGAACGGCTTTGTCCCTGAAGAAGAAACGGCCCTCGGGTATCGGGAGCTCTTCGACGTGGACGGCCCAGTTCACGCATTTGACCGGATAGTCCTTCCAGAGTTCCAGGTTGTTCTTGCGGCCTGCCCAGCCGCAGCAGTGAAGGATATTGTAATCTGAGTAACGGTTTATATGCTCCAGGACGTAAAGATTGCTGGGCTCGAAGAGACGGCGGTATTCTTCCATCGTAAAGCGGCCTTTTTCACCGGAGTGAACGACGTAATACGCGCCGTCGCAGCCTGCTTCCGTGATCGCAGCTTTGGCGAGCGCGGTCTGATCCTGTGCGATGACGTCCAGAGCATGCATAACAGCCAGGGGATCTTCGCTGAGGTACTGCATGAGCCTGTCATATGAGCCCAGGCCGGTCCCGAAACGGAAACAGGAGATGGGTGAGAAAATATTATAGAATACGCAGCGCTCCCGGCCGATCTCTTCGACTATGCGCTTCACCCGCCACACCTGTTCGCGTATGAAAGGGTGGCCGGGCCCGAGCGGCTCAAGATCCCAAAGGTCTTTTGCGGAGCGTACGGTATCGGGGATCGGATAGATATATGGATCGTCCATCACCTTGAGAAAGTCGAGGTCGGTCTCGCGATAATACCTGAGATGGGCCTGCACACAGTTCTCGCCGTCATCCTCGCCTTCGAGGAAGTGATGCCACATGCCGACCGGCACATGGTCGACAGGTTTTTTATCCATCGCGTTCAATACGCGCGTCCTCGTATCCATAGCCTTAAGCCTCCGTCATCAAACAGTCCGGTACATTAAACGGGAAGGGCAGGGATGTCGACTATGCTGACGTTCTTGACGTCGGTATATGATTCGATCCCCTCGATACCCATCTGTACTCCGTAGCCGCTGTGCTTCACGAGCCATACGGGAGCGCCGTTCCCGCCGTCCTCCCCATAGTTGTTGACCCAGAGACAGGTCGCTTTTACTTCTCTGATGAAGCGCATGCATCTCCCCATGTCGCGGGTGAAGACCGCGCCTGCCAGGCCGTAGACGGAGTCGTTCGCGATGTCGAAAGCCTCTTCCTCGGTGCTGAACTTTTCGATGCAGATCACCGGACCGAAGATCTCTTCCTGCGCGATGCGCATATCGTTTCTCACATCCGCGAATACGTTGGGCTCCATATAATTTCCCTTCGAGAAAATGCCTTCCGTGAGCCTTCTTCCACCGGTCGTGATCCGCGCGCCCTCAGCCTTGCCGAGCTCCACATAAGACATGACTTTATCGAGATGTTCCCGCGTGATCAAAGGACCCATCTCCGTCGCATCGTCATCGGGAGGACCGACTTTGATCGCGCTGACGCGCCTCGTCATCTCGCGAACAAAGGCGTCGTAGACCGTATCCTGGACGAGCACGCGGGTGCAGCCGACGCAGATCTCTCCCGCGGAGGGGAAAAGGCTTCCGATGATGTTCCCGATCGCGCTGTCCATATCCGCGTCATCAAAGACTATCGAGGCGGATTTGCCGCCCAATTCGAGAGCCAATTTTTTGATGTTGCCGGCCGAAGACCTGATCAGGCCGCGTGCAGTTTCCGTCCCGCCGACAAATGAGATCTTGTCGATCCCGGGATGTTCTCCCATCGCGCTCCCGACCGTCGATCCTCCTCCCAGGACCAGACTGACGACTCCTTTCGGGAATCCGGCATCTTCTATGCATTTGACAACGGCTGCCGTTCCGAGCGGAGTAACCGATGAGGGCCTCACGATAACCGTATTCCCTGCCGCGAGGGCAGGGGCCAGTTCGTTGGACATGATAAAGGCAGGCGCGTTCCAGGGGACTATTATTCCGCAGACGCCGATCGGCTCCCTGATGCAGACCGTGGTAACGTCGGGCTTCACGTTAAATGAAGGGGCGGAAGGCAGCTCTGCGATCCCTGCATAGAATCTGAAAAGCGCGCTTACTCCCGCGATATAGCCGCGGCAGGAGCTTAGCCGCTTGCCGGTGCAGCGCATTTCGAGACGGGCGATCTCTTCTGCCCGCTCTTCGACAAGGTCTGCTGCCCGGCAGAGCAGGGCGGCTCTCTCGGCCGCGGATGTCTTCCGCCAGGACTTGAACGCGCTGCGCGCGGCGGTTACGGCAAGATCCAGATCCGCCGGTGAACCTTCCGCGCAGGACCCAAGGGACTCGCCGTTCGCCGGATCCTTCAGTTCCCTGACTTTGCCGTCCAGAGCTTCTGTCCACTCTCCGTTGATATATTGTCTTAAGATATCCATTTGAAGCCCTCCTTGAAGAGATCAGATCTTAAGCGGTCACTCCGCCGGAGCTGGGAGCGGTGCGGGTTCCTTACCCAGCGCGATATCGACCATACCTTTTATGAAAGCGAGCCGCGCGTCCAGATCACTGCCGGTGCGGTCGATCAGCAGGATGAGCATGATATCACGGTCGATCGCCCTTAAGTATTCCGCGTTATAGCCCGGCCAGCCTCCGCTGTGATCGACCACGAGCCCGATCCCTTCCTCCTGACGCACGAACCAGCCGAAACCGTATCCGCATGGACTCCCGTCGTTGAGAAGCCCCGGGGTATACATCTCCGCCTGCTCGGAAGCGGTGAGGATCAGTTCGCTTCTCTGTGCCCTGTCCCATGTGAGCATATCGAAGATATTGCTGTTCACGATGCCGTCGCCCGAAAGACCGTCCAGCCACATTACGTAGTCCCTTTCGGGGGTATCGTCAGGCAGGATATACTTCCCGTTATCCAGTATCATGCCGTACGCGTAATTGTCGATGCTGATGCCGTTCAGACGGCGGTGATAGGCCCGGGTAGACCGCATTCCGCAGGGGACGAATATCTCATTTTTGATAAAGTCGTCGAACGGCACGCCCGAGACCCTCTCGACCAGAAGCGCGAGCAGGCAGTAGCCCGTATTGCAGTATTCCATCTTCTCCCCGGGAGCGAAGAGGGGCTTATCGCCGCTCTCGATGAGATACAGCATCACTTCCGCGGTCCCGAAAATGCGCCCCTCCTGTTTGGCCCGGGCCCACATCCATTCTTTGTAATCCGGATAGCCGCCGGTGTGATTGAGCGTCTGCCTGACCGTGACGTCCTTATATATCTCCGGAAGCTCGGGCAGGTATTTCTTCATGGGCGCGTCGATATCGACGAGTCCTCGTTTCTTCAGGAGCATCAAAGCTGTCGCAGTGAAATGCTTGCTGACAGAGGCCATCTCGAAAACGGTATCCTCCTGCATCGGAAGCCTGCATTCGGGATCCCTCGTGCCGAAGGCGCCTTTGCTTAAGATCACGCCGTCCTCGGCGAGAAGATATACTCCGTGAAAGACCCCCTTGTCATATGCTTCCCGGACAAAAGCTTCCGCGGTTTTTCCCTTATCCATCGCGCTTCTCCTTAACCGGTTCATCCCAGGACTTCATTTCTCAGCACGCACCTGCCCGCGCGATTTCCGGTGACCGCTCCGTCACGGACGGCGCATACTCCGTTGACATAGACCGCTTTGATCCCCTCGTTGGGAAGATCGCCGTGTCCGTAGGAGGCGGGACCTTCAAGCTTCGCGTAATCAAAGATCACAAGATCAGCGTCGAGGCCTTCTTTTATGTATCCCTTGCGGGTGAGTCCGAATGTGTCCGCCGCGAGCCCGGTCGCTTTGCGGATCCCTGTCTCCAGGGGGAGCCGCGGGTTGTCGCGGCAGAATTCCGTCAGGAAGTGAGGAAACGCCGCGGAGAACCTCGGATGGTTGAACGGAGCGGGAGACATTGAAGCGCAATCCGTCCCGAGGCTGGCACAGGGGTGCTTCAGGATCCGGTGCATATCTTCGGCGTAGATCATGCGGTATATGCCTCTCGCGGTCCCCTTTGTCTCGATCAGGAGATCAAAGAAAGCGTCATAGGGATCCAGGCCCCTTTTCTTTGCCAGGTCTTCAAGCGTGATGAGGCTTCCGTCGCTGTTCTGCGTCATCGTCTTGTCGAAGCCTGTCGTACCGAGGATATTGTCGAAATACGTGGGCACGACTTCGAGGTCGGCCCTTATCCGTGCGCGCAGATCCGGACCATTTAGCTGCTCGAGGAACGCTTCGTTTCCGACGGCGCGGTATTTGGGCGGTATGCAGTTGATCAAAGCCGTGGCGCAGGCGTCGTAAGGATAGGCGTCGAGGGTGACCCGCTGCCCTTCGGCGATCGCGTCATCCATCATGCCTAAGGTGATTTTGCTCAGGCCCTCGTTGCCCTTACCTGTGATCTGATGGTGGGAGATGTGGACGTGGATACCGGCTTCTTTCCCGAGGTCCAGGGCTTCGCGGACAGCGTCCACCTCGTAGTAGCCTTCGTCTCTCATATGCGTACAGTATATGGCTCCCGGATAGTCTGTTATGGAGGCTGCAAGTTCGACGAGCTCCTCCGGCCCGGCATAGCTTCCGGGGGGATAGATCAGACCGCTGGAGAGCCCCAGCGCGCCGCTTTCCATCTCATGCCTTAAGAGCGCCTTCATCTTTTCCATCTCCGGGACGGTCGGCTTCCGGTCCTCCCAGCCCATGGCCTTGACCCTCAGGTTGCGGTGACCGATGAGGAACGCCGCGTTCAGCGGCATGCCTTTTTCCGCGAGCTCCGCGATCAGAGCGGGTAGATCGCCGCCGCGCCGGATCAGCCCCTCGGCTTTCGCCTGCTGTCCGCCGCCTACCCCGCCGATCCCGAAGAATTCGGGAAGATAGGGGACGATTGAGCCTCCGCAGTTTCCCGTGATCTCCGTCGTTATGCCCTGCAGAAGGATGTTGGCGGAATCCGTTCCGAGAAGTATGGTGCGGTCATCGTGGGAATGGCTGTCGATGAATCCGGGAGAAACTGTAAGCCCCTCTGCGTCCATCGTTTCAAGGGCCTCTTCTTTGATAGAGGGGGCGACTTTCGCTATCCTTCCGTCCCTGACAGCGGCGTCGGCGCTGAATAGAGGAGCGCCGCTTCCGTCAGCTATGAGACCATTTTTG
>JAFWFF010000165.1 GCA_017515765.1 Bacillota bacterium
AGCCGTCGACCTTTTCGGGCTTCCCGCGAAGCTTGAGGAGATCAAAGCTATCTGCGAAGAGGAAGGGATGTATCTCCTCGAGGACGGAGCCCAGGGCTTTGGCGGAAACATCAACGGAAAGATCGCCTGCAGCTTCGGAGATATATCAACGACGTCGTTCTTCCCCGCGAAGCCGCTCGGCTGCTACGGAGACGGAGGCGCTATATTCACCGACAACGACGACTGGGCAGCTCTCGCGAGATCGATCCAGGTGCACGGAAAGGGCTCCACAAAATATGACAATATCAGGCTCGGTATGAATTCCAGGCTCGATACGCTCCAGGCCGCGATACTTAAGGTGAAACTGAAAGCCTTCAGGGAATACGAACTGGAGAAGGTGAATGCCGCTGCGGCGTACTACACCAAGAGATTCACGGAGATCTTCGGAGCGGACAACGAAAAGATCAGGCTCCCGCTCGTTCCGGAAGGATATTATTCGAGCTGGGCGCAGTACACTTTGATCCTCGAGAGCAATGAGAAGAGGGACGCCCTCCAGACATTCCTGAAGGAGAGAGGCATCCCCTCGATGATCTACTACATCAAGCCGATGCACGAACAGCTGGCCTTCGAAGTCGAGCCCGGCACATACGATCTGCCGGTGACGGAGATGCTCTGCAAGAGAGTGCTTTCACTTCCGATCCATCCGTACCTCACGGAGGAAGACGCGGACAAGGTCATAGAAGCAGTCGCCGAATTCCTGAAGTGATCTGCCGCCCGGGGTAAGAATCATGGCAAGAGTGGAGAATTCCGCCAGAAACGTAAAGACTGCATGGATACTCCAGCTGGTACATATCCTCTGCCAGTTCTTTTCCCGTACCGTTATAATCCGCCTTCTGTCGATTGAGTACACTGGCCTTTCCGGACTCTTCGGGAACGTGCTGATGATGCTCTCGCTGGCTGAGCTCGGAGTGGGAGAGGCGATAATATTCAGCCTTTACGGGCCGATAGCCCGCAATGAACGCGACACGGTAAAGTCGATAATGGCCTTCTTCAAGAAAGTCTACATATGCGTAGGCATCGCCGTGACCGTGGTCGGGATAGCCCTGACCCCCTTCATTGAGTTCTTCATCAAAGACGAACCGGACATCGACCACCTGAAGCTGATCTACGTCCTCTACGTGGTGAACACGGCAGCCTCGTACTTCTTCTCCTACAAGGCGTCGTACATCACCGCGAACCAGAACAACTACCTGGTGGTGCTGAACAACGGTATCTTTGAGGTAATAAGGGTGCTGGCGCAGGCTCTGGCACTCTGGCTCACCAGGAATTACATAGTGTTCATGATCGTCGGGGTCATCCTGGTTGTCCTGCAGAACCTGTCCATAGCAACTGTGGCCAACCGCAAGTATCCGTATCTTAAGGACAAAGACGCGGGGAAGATGCCGGAGGAGATCTCCGAAGAGATCAGGAAGAACACCTTCGCGATGGTCTTCCACAAGATCGGGAGCATCATGGTGTTCGCCACGGACAACCTGATTATCTCAAAGTTCCTGGGACTCGCGGCGGTCGGCTTCTACACGAACTACACGCTCATCGCGGACGCTGTGACCTCCACGATAAACAAATTCTTCAGCGCCATCGCAGCGAGCATCGGAAACCTGGCCGCGACCGAGAGCGTCGAAAAGCAGGAGGAGGTCCTCTACAAGGTCCTTTTCATGGACTTCTGGCTCTACACCTTCTCATGCTGCTGCCTCGCGCAGCTGATGTCCCCGTTCATAAGGCTGTGGCTTGGAGAAGGTTTTGTCCAGAGCGGGCTGATCGTCCTGCTCCTGGTGATCAAAACGTATTTCACCGGAATGCGCGGAGCCGCGCAGACCTTCAAAAACGCCAAGGGACTTTACTGGTACAACCGGTATATGCCGATCTACGAGTCTTTGATCAACATAGTGACCTCTGTGATCCTCGTTAAGTTCCTGGGCGTTTCCGGAGTCATTCTCGGAACGATAATAAGCACGGTCTCCACCTGTGCATGGATCGAGCCCTGGGTACTCTACAAATACGGGTTTTCCAAGAGCCCGAAGGGGTATTTCATCAAATATCTCAAGTATCTCATCGTATTTCTCGCGATCCTCGGAGTGTCGTATCTGGCGGTCATGTGGATCGGCGGGAATGGCGCCGGGGCATTCCTGGCAAGGCTCGCGATAAGCGTTTTGGTCCCGAATCTCCTGATGTTCCTGATATACAGGAAGACGGACGAATTCGGGTTCATGATAACTCAGGTAAGAAAAACGGTATTCAGGAAATGACAGATCTCTCCGCATCGGGAAGCAAAAGAATAATAAGGCCCCTTGAGAAGATCTCGCTGGCGGCGCTCACGTTCACCATGGTCCTGAACTATACCCTGGCGGGTCTTCTGTTCAGGAATCTGATGCTGGTCTCCGAAGCGCTCTTCGGAGGATTCCTCGTTCTGGCTTCGGTGATCGAGTTCTTCTGGCTGGACAGCGTAGGGAAGAAAGCCTGGCTTAAGGGACAGATACTGATCCTCCTGTACTTCGCAGTCCGCGCGGTATGCTTCGTACATGTGAGGAGCTTCTCGTCGGCCAGGAGCCTCTTCCTTGAAGGGATTTACCTCCTGGCGCTCACCCGGCTTACCGTCGACAGGAAGACCGTGACCAAAGTGATCCTCCCCGGATATATGATCCTGAGCCTTGCTTGCAACACGACTCTCCTCATAGTGATGGACTATTTCAGGCAGGTCAGGGAGGGACGGCTCCACTACGAAGGCTACAGATTCCTTGTAGAAGATACTTATTACCCGATCCACGGCGAACTCGGGGTAGTCTATTCCAATCCGAATACCATGGGGATAATGACCGCGTTCGCGATACTGATCGCCCTGGTATACGCATACCGCGTAAGGAGCCGGATCCTTAAGACCGTGCTCATGGTCTTTGCGGTATTCTCGCTCGTCTGCATGAGGTTCGCCGACTGCAGGAGCGCGGAAGCAGGCCTTGCGGTCTGCCTTCTGATCGGCGTGATCCTGATGCTTGTCAAAAAGCTGAAGGGAAGGCCGGCGGTGATCTGCGTATTCCTCTGCTGCGTGATAGCGGTATCCGCTCTTGCGGCCTATATGGGGACTCATGCTGATACCGGCGTGACGGATCCATCGCGTTATACGGCGCTTGAGAGAAGGATAGAGGGGCTCGGGACGCACAGGTATACTCTCTGGAAGTCGGGCCTTCTCGCGGGGGACGGCACGAGGCTCCTAGGCGCGGGAAGCATGAAGCTCGCCACCGAGCAAAGGGAGGAATACAGGGAAAAGGCATTCGTTGAAGCGGGCGGAAAAGCTTCCGACTATCACAGGGAAGAGCTCGACCCGCACAGCGGCTATTTCGGGATGCTGTTCGCGACAGGACTTCCCTGTGCTATACTGTTCTTCCTGCACATCCTGCTTAAGCTTATCGGTACGCGGACGCTTGAAGAGAAGGAATGGGCCATTCCGCTGATCTTCGCGTTCGTTGCGAATCTGTTCGAGACCATGAGCGTAATCACGCGCTACTATATATGCATTCTGACCATACTGCTCATCGCGATGGGCTTTGACCGCGACGGCAGAGGCGAGGTGAAGAGATGATAGTTGGAGCTGTACTTGCCGGAGGGACCGGCACCCGCATGGGCAAAGGCGCCGTACCGAAGCAGTTTCTTAAGATAGGCGGGAAAGAGATCCTGCTTTGGACGGTTGAAAACATGCTTCGTTACAAGGGCTTTGATAAGCTGCTGGTGCTGTGCCCGGCAGAATGGACCGGGACTGCGGAGGCTTTGATCGGGAGCCTTGAGGACGGAGATCTGAGGGACAGGGTCGAAGTGCTCACAGGAGGAGCTACAAGGACGGAGACTTTGATGAGGGCTGCCGGAAGGGCCGAGGAACTCGCAGGAGCGGATGACGCGGTCCTGGTAACGCATGACGCGGCAAGGCCTTTCGTGACCGAAAGGGTGATAGCGGAATCGGCCGAAGCAGCCGCGAAGTACGGAGCGTCAGCCGTTGCGGTACCCCAGGTGGATACCATATTCGAAAGCGCGGACGGCGTTACTGTTGACGCGGTGCCTGACCGCAGGAGGCTTTTCGACGCCCAGACCCCGCAGGCATTCAGGGTCTCGAAGCTGATAGAACTTTACGGAGGCCTTTCGGAAGAAGAAAAGGAGATACTGACCGACGGGGCGAAGATATTCGTCACAAAGGGCGAGCCTGTCGGGATAGTCATTGGAGATACAGAGAACATCAAGATCACTTATCC
>JAFWFF010000021.1 GCA_017515765.1 Bacillota bacterium
CGCGCACGGGCGCGTGGGGCTACCTGGCCACGGGCACCTGGGCCCTCATGGGCGTCGAAATCAACGACCCGATCCTCACCGACCGGGCCTACGAGCTCAGCTACACCCACGAAGGCGGTGTGACGGGCGACATACCCGAAGGATCCATCGTCGAGTACAGCACGGACGGCGGAGAGACCTGGACGACCGAACCGCCCAGCATCACCGATGCCGGCGAGGAAGACTACATCGTAAAGGTCACCAACCCGGACTACGAGGACGCTGAGGATGACGGAACTTTGGTCGTAACGCCGAAGCCTGTGACCATCACCGCCGACCCGAAGAGCAAAGTCTACAAGGAGGCCGATCCTGAACTCACAGCGACCGAAGAAGGCATCCTTGAGGGCGAGAGCATCGAGTACAGCCTCTTCCGCGATCCGGGCGAAGACGTCGGAAGCTACAACATCAGCTTCGTATACGAGGCGGACGCACCGGAGACCGGAGCGGGATTCATCGGATGGATGAAGAGAGTCTTCACTCCGAAGAGCGACAAGGTCCGCATGGGCAACTATGAGGTAGAGTTCATCGACGGAGAATTCGATATCACCGCCAGAGCGCTCACCATCACTGCCTCCAGCGCGGCCAAACAGTACGACGGAACGCCGCTCACGAGCGAGAGCTGGACCAGCTCCGCACTGGCTGAGGGCGACGTGCTTCAGAGCGTGACGATCAAGGGTTCGCAGACCGAGGCCGGAACGAGCGCCAACGTCGCGAGCGCCGCGAAGATCGTGAACGAGGAAGGCAAGGATGTGACCGCAAACTATGACATCACGTATGTCGACGGAACGCTGACAGTCACAGCCGCCCCGCAGCCGCCGGTGGATCCGGACAAGCCCAAGACGGGCGACGACGGAGCCGGAAGCTATCCGTACATGATGATCGGATCCGGAGCCGCGATCCTGGCGATGATCCTCGGCAGGAAGAGATATCAGATGTCGAGAAAGAACAGATAACCGTTCGATCGGGAATCACATCGGAAACCAGACAAAAACAGCCCTGCGGGGCTGTTTTTGCGTCCTGCGGCCGCTTTTTCGGGCGAATTATACCGGCGGTCTAAACAAAAAACGGAAACACTATGGTACAATTCAGTTAAGAACCGTAGACTGGCCGTAAAACCGCGCAGGAGAACCGTTTAAAGGAGAAAGGACATACAAGTGGGATTGCTGGACAGATTGTTAGGAAACAGGGATAACATATCCGATCGTGAGTTCTCCGAAGAGGATCTGAAGAAAATGTCGATCGAAGAACTTGAGACATTGAAAGCGGAACTGGAGGCTGAGTTGGAAAAACTCGAAAGCGAGGACAGCAAGCTCGGCGCTGCTCCGAAAGCCGCAGCGGCGGAGCCGGCTCCCGATAAGCCCATAGCCGACAAGCCTAAGGCGGAAAAGAAGAAGAGCTTCTTTGATCAAAGCGACGCAGAAGCGCTTAAGGAATCCCTGGCGGCTCAGAAAGAGACCAGGGATGCAGCAAAAAGCAAGGAAGAGCGGGATCGCTCCGCCATCAGGGAGGCTATGCGCTATGCAGTGTCGTGCTATGCCGAAGGTCTGAGAGAACTGCCGAAGCTGTCGGAAGCCGCAAACGTCGGTCACGTGGAATTCAAAACAGGCTTCAGCTGCAGTGAAACAAGAACATACACGCATGAATCACACCGCCTGTTCAAAACAGAACATACGCAGGAGGAAAAATCAGGGACCGCAAAGTTTTACGCGGATTCAAGCGGCAGGATCGAAAAGCGCTGGGAAGCGTACAATATGTACGGTAATAAGACGACCGACGTCAGCGAGGTGACAGTCGAAGAATTCGCGGAGGCGATGAAGAAAGCGGTAAGCGAGACAAGGATACCGGCTTGCGAAAGCAGTTTCCTCAATGTTGACCCGGATTTTGACAATATGCTGTTCAGATTGGTCCTGAAAGGCGAACCCAAGTTTTGGGACGGCGGGTGGTATTTCGTACCTGAGACCTATAGGCTTATCGATTCTCTTAAGAGCAGGGAGTCGATCGCCAAAACGGTAAAAAACCTGCTGCTCGGACAGCTGGGCATGAAATGAGCTGTATGGACAGGCTGAGAAAAGACGCTGACGAGATAGTGCGCGCAGGCATCGCCCGGGTCATGCCGGACGAAGCGGTGAAGCGCGCTCTTCTTGATATGCCTGTTCCGCGCGGACGCCTCGTGATCATAGCCGCGGGCAAAGCCGCCTGGCGCATGGCGAAGGCGGCCTGCGATGGACTGGCCGGTATGGCGCGGACAGACGCCGGCATAGTCATAACCAAATACGGCCACACGGAGGGTCGGCTTCCAGGCATAGAGTGTTTTGAAGCAGGGCATCCCGTGCCCGATCAAAACGGCTTCGCCGCGACCCGGAGAGCCATCGGACTTGTCAGCGGCCTCGGGCCTGAAGACCAGGTCCTGCTCCTGCTCTCGGGCGGTGGAAGCGCGCTGTTTGAAGCGCCGCTCATCCCGGAAGAAGAGTTGAGAGACATAACGGAGCAGCTGCTCGCGTGCGGCGCGGACATAGTGGAGATAAACACTGTCCGCAAGCGCCTGAGCGGCGTGAAAGGCGGAAGATTCGCAGAGATCTGCGCCCCTGCGCGGGTGTTCACGATAGTATTGAGCGATA
>JAFWFF010000166.1 GCA_017515765.1 Bacillota bacterium
CTCCACGATCAAGAGCGAGACCGATCCTGAGAAGCGCTTCGCCCTTATGCACAAGGCTGAGGACCTCCTCATGAGCACCGGCTGCATCTGCCCGATCTACTACTACACAGACCTCTATATGCTGTCCAAGGACGTAGACGGATTCTTCAGCAACCCGCTCGGATACAAGTACTTCATGTACACCACCATCAAATAAGCTGAGATACTGCTTATCTGAAAAGCTGAATAAGGCTTGAACAAAGCCGCCGGGGCCCCGCGCCCCGGCGGCTTTTGCATGATCTTAATTGATTTTCGGGCCGCTTTATTGTATTCTTACTTTAAAAGGCCGAAGCGGCCGGGCGTTAAGCCAAGAGAGGCTGCGCGCCTTAACCAAGGACGCTTATGAGGGAGCGATGGCTTTCGCGGAGAAGAGACCGCCGCACTTCACCGGAAAATGAGTCTCGGGAGGACTATATGGTAATTAAAAAGGTAATGGTCGCGGGCACCGGCAACATGGGAAGGCAGCTCGCGCTTCTGGCCGCCATGAGCGGTTACATGACCTATTGCTACGACGTGAACGAGGACGGCCTTAAGGCTGCCCGCGATTTTGCCGAGGCCTGGCTAGCAAAGCGGGTCGAGAAAGGCAAGATGACCGACGAGGCATCGGGCTTTGCTCTCGAGAACCTCACCTACACCACGGACATCAGGACGGCGGCGGAAGACGCAGACCTCGTAATGGAGGCAGTTCCGGACATAGTGGATATAAAGAAGAAAGCGCTCGCCGAGATCGACGAGTACACGCCTGATGACTGCATCTACGCGAGCAACAGTTCGTATATAGTGAGCTCCAGGTTCTGCGACGCGGTGAAGGACCCGTCGAAGGTCCTGAACGTGCATTTCTTCAACCCTGCGCTCGTCCAGAAGACGGTCGAGGTCGTAAGGGGACCGCACGTCTCGGACGAGACTTTTGAGACCGCGTTCACGTTCGCGGAATCGCTCGGCTAAATGCCGGTCCGCATCGAGAAGGAAATCTACGGATTCTGCGTGAACCGCATATTCAGCGCGCTTACCCGCGAGGCCTGCTATCTGGTAGATATGGGGATCGCTACGCCCGAAGACATCGACAAAGCCGTGAAGGGCGCCCTCGGCCACGCCATGGGACCGCTCGAGACGCTTGACATGACGGGCATCGACCTCGAATACAACGTATACATGGAGAAGTTCAGGAATTCCGGGAAGAAGGAAGATCTCCCGGCTGCCTGCCTCACCGAACATTTCTCGAAGGGCGAATACGGCAGAAAGACCGGCAAGGGCTTCTACGACTACAGCGAGTGACGCGCGAGGCGCTTTCATAACGATCCGGAGGAACAGACAATGAGGAACGTAGTTATAGTATCGGCATGCAGGACCCCCATCGGCACCATGGGCGGGCAGTTCAGAGACGTGAGCTGCACGGATCTTTCGATCCCCGTGATGCAGGGACTCGTCGAGAGAGCGGGGATAGACCCTGCTTTGATCGAGGACGTCATCTGGGGCTGCAACTATCAAAGAACATATAAAGAAAACAACATCGCCAGGGTCGCTGCCGTAAAGGCGGGACTCCCGACGAGCGTGCCCGGGATCACGATCCACAGGAACTGCACGTCAAGCATGTCGTCGATCCAGTTCGGCTTCTACCAGATCATGGCCGGCGAGGCTGACTGCATCATGACCGGGGGAGTCGAGAGCATGAGCGGCGCGCCGCATATGGCGTTCGGGATCCGCTACGGGAAAAAGTTCGGGCACCTCGATCTGAGAGACTCGATGTGGGATTCCCTTACCAATCTGGGAGTCGGCCCGGCGATGGGCATCACCGCGGAGAACGTCGCTGAGAGGTACGGAGTGACCCGCGAGGAGATGGACGAGTATTCGGTCATGAGCCAGCAGCGCGCCTGCGCGGCCATCGACGCCGGAAAGTTCAAAGAGGAGATAATCCCGATCACCGTGAAGACCAAAAAAGGCGAGCAGGTCTTCGATACAGATGAATATCCGAGGCGCGGTGCGTCTGTCGAAGCCCTCGCGAAGCTGAAACCGAGCTTCAAGGAAGACGGGCGGGTGACTGCGGGGAACGCGTCAGGCATGAACGACGCGGCTTCGGGCGTTTTGCTCATGTCAGAGGAGAAAGCAAAGGAGGTCGGTGCGCCTGTCA
Source organism: Bacillota bacterium (assembly GCA_017515765.1). Classification (GTDB taxonomy): domain Bacteria; phylum Bacillota; class Clostridia; order Peptostreptococcales; family Anaerovoracaceae; genus Eubacterium_B. The sequence continues at coordinate 2,168 of JAFWFF010000166.1, forward strand.
TCGCGAGGATAGTCTCCGTCGCGACCACGGGAGTCGACCCGGAAGTCATGGGGATCGGACCGATCAGCGCGTCCAGGAAAGCTCTGGAGAAAGCCGGCCTCACAATTGACGACATCGACCTTTTCGAGATCAACGAGGCTTTCGCTTCACAGTGCATAGCCTGCGCGAACGAGCTCGGGATCGACCGTGAAAAGCTGAACGTTAACGGAAGCGGCATCTCGCTCGGACACCCTGTCGGAGCCACGGGATCCAGGCTGGTGGTCACGCTCCTGCACGAGCTCAGGCGCCGCGGCGGAAGATACGGCCTTGCGTCGCTCTGCGCGGGCGGAGGAATGGGCACCTGCGTCATCGTGGAGATGGCGTAGCGCGGCTTATTTGCACGGCGGTTGACACAGCCGCCTCACAGTATTATTATTACATCGACAAAACAATCTTTGAGGCAGGTGCAAGTCCTGACCGGTGGTGACAGTCCACAAACCGAAAGGCCGATCCGGTGGAATTCCGGAACCGACGGTGATCCCTTATGTGTGCCGGCTCGACAGGCGAGCCGCGGTAAGGGTCAGTCCGGATGGGAAAAGATGGACGAATAGTAAACTAACCTTCATTCAGGAGGCGGGCAATTCTACGGATCCATCGAGAAAACGAGAGTGCCCGGCTCTTTTGTTTGCCGCTGAGCCGGCGCGGAATGGAGGTTTTTTAATGGAAACAAAAGCTAAACACAAAGTATTTACGACGCGGAACATGGTGATGATCGCGCTTTTCGGCGCTGCGAGCATGGTGCTCATGCTGGTGGACTTCCCGCTGCCATTCGCGCCGTCCTTCCTGAAATTCGACTTTGCCGATCTTCCGGCGATCCTCGGAACTTTCATGATGGGGCCCGTCGAGGGAGTCCTGATCTGCGTCGTCAAGCTGCTTCTCAAACTCGCGATCAAAGGAAGCGAGACCGCTTTCGTGGGCGAGTTCGCGAACCTGATAGCAGGCGCGGCTTATATGCTGCCGGCTGCTTTGGTCTATCACTTCAAGAAGGGTAAATCCGGCGCCGTGCTGTCCCTGGCGGTCGGCACGATAGTAGTGAGCATCTTCGGCATCTTCAGCAATATGTTCATCATGTTCCCTGCATATTCCAAGCTCTACGGGCTCCCGATGGAGGTCATAATCGGAATGGGAACGGCAGTGAATCCTGCGATCCACGATATGTTCACCCTGATGCTCTTCGCGGTACTTCCGTTCAACCTTGTAAAATACGGTATCGTTTCGGTGATAACGTTCTTCGTGTATAAGAGGCTTAAGAAACTTTTGTTCAAGTCGTAGGAGACATCAATGAGAAAGATAGTATCGATCAACCGCAATCTGGATGAAGGCAACAAGATGATGATCTCCGAAACGGCTGAGAAGTGCGGCTTTACCGCGTTCTTCTACACGAGCCGCGCCGAAGCGGGGCAGGACCTCGCCGAAGCCGAGATCGTCTATTCGGGGAACCCGAAGGTCC
>JAFWFF010000167.1 GCA_017515765.1 Bacillota bacterium
CCTTCACCATAGCCTTCTCGAGGCCGTTGTTCATGATGCTCCTGAAGTGCTGCAGGATGCCCGCCGCGTAGGATACGGACGTGGAGCCCGCGATCGCTCCGGGGATGTTCTCGACGCAGTAATGGACGACTCCTTCTTCGATGTAGATCGGGTCGTCGTGAGTGGTCGGGTGGAAGGTCTCTATGCAGCCGTAGTCGTTGGAGATGTCGACTATGACAGCGCCGCGGTGCATGGACTTGACCATGTCTCTCGTGATCATGTATTCAGTGGCGTTCTTCGGCCATCTTACGGAGTTGATGACCAGGTCAGCCTGGGCGACCTCGCGGGTCAGATTGTAGCGGTTGGAGATGCAGGTGTTGATGCTCGCGTCATACATGGAACCGATCTGGCGGAGCAGGCCGATGTTGATGTCCGCTACCGTAAGGGTGCAGCCCATGTTGTGGAGAACTTCGATGGCGGCTTTGCCTACCGTTCCGGCTCCGCAGACCAAAGCTCTCACTCCGGGGGCGGCGCCGAGTCCGTTGGCAAATTTGCCGCAGCCGCCGTTGTTGCTCATCATAGCCCAGAGGCCCATGAAAGCTCCGGCTTTGCCGGCAGCTTCGCAGTTCGGGGAACCGTATCTGTGGGAGTCCTCGGCCGTGATGGCGATGACCTTCTTCTCGAGGAGGGCGTCGACTTCTTCGCGGTGTGCGGCGGGATGGATGCAGCAGTAGATCATCTGGCCTTCGCGCATGAGGTCGTATTCGCAGGGCTCGATCTCCTTTACCTTGGCGACGAATTCGCACTCCGCCCAGATCTCCTCATTGGTCGCCAGGATCTTCGCGCCGGCCTTCTCATATTCTTCATCGTCAAAGCCCGCCTGATAGCCCGCGTTGGACGCCACATAGACCTCGTGGCCGTCGCGGACGATCTCGCTGACCTCTGCAGGGGTGCAGACTACGCGGAACTCACCGTTTTTGATGTCCTTAAGTACTCCGAATTTCATTTGTTACCTCCTCGGTTCTCAGTTATAGGATAAAACGCTCGGTTACATTGATTTGCAAGTTTCATGCCTGAGTGATAGAATTATTCCGTTCAGATCATCAAACGGAGCATTATTATGGTGAAATACGTTTTCGGCATCATCTTCATCGCCGCAGGGCTTTTCCTCCTTTACAGCGGGGCACGCAGGGCTTCCACTCTGCGCCGCTGCCGCGAGGCGGTCGACGGGCGGTATCTCGACCGCGAATCCGTCGGAAGCTTCAGAGGAGAAAAGTTCCGGTTGAAGTTCGAATACGAATACGGCGGGAAAATCTATACCGCTCTGTCCGACGGGAAGCTCAGCGAGGACGAGATCCTGAAGCGCGGCTTCACGAGAGGAAGAAGGTATGCCCTCCTGATCTCTCCCGACGACCCGGAGTTCTGCACATGCCGTCTGAAAAACGAGTACGTCTTCGAGGCGACGTTCATGCTGATGGCCGGGATCTTCATCACCGCGATAGGTGCGATGCTCCTGATCTGACAGATCTGCGCAAGGATCTGCGCCAGTCTGATTATTATAACACAGAAGTATTAAATATGCGATAATTATACGGTTTTTTGACCGGCCGGAGGAGAATATGGCTCAGTACGAAAGAAAAAACCTGAATTACGTTGAAGGTCTGGACGATGACGATCCCATAGTCAAAAACTACGACAGGATCTGCAGGATCCCCTCCTACGCCGCGGCTCTCGCGGCAGTCCTCCTGATCCGCATAAGTGGGCTCCTGAACAGCCTGCCGGCAGTTGCCGGGACGATCGTCCTAATCGTCATACTTTTCGTCGCGGCTCTCGTCGCGGACTTTCTTCTGCAGAAGTTCGTCTTCGGGCCGCTCGCCCTGCGCAAGACCAAAAAATAAAAGCGCGGCGCGTCTAACGCGCCGCTTTCTTTTTTGATCAGTCCTC
>JAFWFF010000168.1 GCA_017515765.1 Bacillota bacterium
AGCTGACAGGTTACTGGAAGGTCTACGGAGATGTGCAGAAGGCAGCGGACTGCTTTGCCAGATTCGACAGGTGCACCAAAGCCTACCGGGCTGCGCTGAGCAGGGGAAGATCGCTGGAACAGCTGATAGTCAGATCATAATCTTTCTGTTTCCCATAAACATACCCATAAGCAAAGGCGCGCGCCGAGGGGCCGGCGCGCGCTTTTGTTTTATCTGCTTTTGATCTCTACAGCCTGGTTATCGGGCAGGTCAGGCATGTCGGGCCGCCTGTCCCCTTGTATGAGACTTCAGGGCCTTCATAAGTCGTGACGTCAACGCCTGCCGCGCGCATCTTCTCGACGATGTCGGGGTTGCCCGCGATCGTTATGACCTTGCCGGGAGCTACGGCGAGCACGTTGGAACCGAGATAGTCGTATTCCTTGTCATTGCACTCGATAAGCTGTATCCCGCGCTCGATCAGGAGTTCCCTGAAGAATACCGGCATGTATTTGGAGTAGACGACAGCCTTGTCGGTGTCGACCAGGCTGATGATGCTCATGAGGTGCAGGCAGCAGTCCTCACCGTCGCCGTGAGGCATCGGTACGATTATGTACTCGTCGATGATGTCTTTGGTCAGTTCCTTAAACTGGCGGATGCCTTCGTCGTTGGTCCTGTAGCCTCTGCCGATCGCGACCGTGCGCTCGTCGAGCCACACCACGTCGCCGCCCTCCATCTTGCCGGGCTTCTCTATCACTCCGAGCGTCGGGACGCCGATGCTCTCGAGATAGGCTCTCGTAGCCATCCACTCGCGGCCGCGAAGAGCTTTGCCCATCGGGAAGTAGATCGCGCCCTTCTTCGTGATCTTAAGCGGGTCGTGGGTGTAGATGGAATCGAGGCCCGTGCGGTCATCCTCGGGCAGATAATAGACGTTCGGGACGTTTTCCTTTATGAACTTTTCGAAGACCGCGTACTCCTCCAGGACTTTCTCATAGTCCGGGCACCCGAAATACTTGAACTCCTCCCAGGTCTTCTCCAGATTCTCCTGGCTGATGAAGGCCTGCTCGGGCTTTTTCAGAAGGATCGACTCGATCTTTCCGACCATTGACTGACATCCGTAATTCATGTTCTCCTCCCGGTGATCAAAAGGCCCGGCCTCGGCCGGGCCATGCATGTTTCCCAATACACTATTTGCTGAAGATAGCCATCTTCTCGATGCGGTCGAACGCCTCCTTAAGCTCAGGCACCTTTACCGTGCAGGCTATCCTGAGGAAGCCTTCTCCGCAATTTCCGAACGCGTCGCCCGGAAGCATCAGGACGTGTGCCTCTTTCAGGATCTCGTCCGCGACCTGGACCGACGTGAGGCCGGTGTCTTTGATGTTGATGAAGAGATAGAAGCTTCCCTTAGGCGGCGTAAGTACGTGCATGTTGGGGATCTTGTTGATCCTCTCGGCAGCGTATTCCACGCGCTTTCTGAACTCGGCTATGATGGGCGGCTGGACCTCGTTCCTGTGCTCCAGCGCGCAGATCGCGGCTCTCTGTGAGATCGAAGGAGCCGTGAACACGACGTTCTCGTTGATCTGCTGGATCGTCTTGATGATGTATTCCGGAGCGACCACGTTTCCGATCCTCCAGCCCGTCATCACATAGTTCTTGGAGAAGCTGTTGATGGTTATGGTCCTCTCCTTCATGCCGGGGATGGTGGCGAAGGGGATGAACTCGTGCTGGAAGCTGAACGCGGTGTAGATCTCGTCGGAGATGACTATCAGGTCATATTTCTCGGCGATGCGGGCGATCTCCTTCATCGTCTCGTAGGTCAGGCAGTTTCCTGTCGGGTTGGACGGCGAGTTGATGATGATCGCCTTGGTGCGCTCGTTGATCAGGCTTTCGAGCCTTTCGGTATTGACCTGGAAGTCCTCTTCCTCAAGCGTCGGGAGCTCTACGGGGATACCTCTCGCAAGCTCCACCTGCTGGGGATACGGAGTGAAGAACGGCGCCTGGAGGATGACCTCGTCTCCGTCGTCGATGATGGCTTCGAGGGCGAGATACATACCGAGGCAGCCGGACGCGCAGACGAAGATCTCCTCGTCGACGACGTCCATGTCGAACTCTTCTTTATAGTATTTGCAGATCGCGGCGCGGAGCTCGGGATCCCCCCTGAAGTCGGTGTATTTGGTGTGGCCGAGCTTGGCGTCGGCAAAGGCTTTGTCGATGATCAGGTCCGGAGTGATGATGTCCGGGTCGCCCAGGCTGAGATTGATCACGTCGTTGAAGGTCTTGGCCATCTCGTCGGACGCGCCCATCGCGGTCTGCTGGTTCTTCCAGTATCTCTTGGCTATGAATCTGTGCTTCATTCTGTTGCCTCCTGTCCGCGCTATGCTTCAAGCGCTTTCTTGATCGAGTTTATCGAGAAGATGATGGAGTTGTCGTTCGCCTGCTCGGAATAGAATCCGATGTGCGGCGTGGCGACCACGTTCGGAAGGGCTGCGAGCTTGAGATCCATATCCGCGGGCGGCTCGTGGTCGTAGACGTCGACCGCGGCTCCGCCAAGTTTTCCGCTCGTCAGCGCTTCGTAAAGGTCGTCCGTGTTCACGAGCTCCGCTCTCGCCACATTCACGAGCAAAGCCCCGTCCTTCATGGAATCAAAGTATTTCTTATCTATCATGCGGGTGTTCTCGGGTGTCACCAGCATGTGCAGTGTCACTATGTCGGACTCTTTGAAGAGGTCCTCCATGGACTTGTATTCGATGTTGTATTTGTCTTTGAGGTACTGGCTCTCAAATATGTCGCAGGCTATCACCTTTGCGCCGAGGCCGATGAACTTCTCGGCGACGAGGCGGCCGATGCTTCCCGTACCGGCTACTCCGACGGTGGATCCAGCTATCTCGCGGCCCATAAGGCCGTCCTGGTTCCAGCTTCCGGACGTCACGACTTTGTTGGCGGGCAGGATGTTCCTGGCGAGCGTCAAAGCCATCGCGACGCCGAACTCCGCGACCGCGTTGCTTCCGTAGCCGACGATGTTGCAGACTTTGATGCCTTTGGATTCTGCATAGGCGACGTCGACAAAATTGCTGACGCCTGTTCCGGCGAACTGCAGGATCTTAAGGTTCGGCAGTTTGTCCAGCATTTCATTGGTGAACTGCATGAGCGCGAAAACGATGATATCAGCGTCGCCTGCGCGCCTTATCACCTCATCCTCCGTCTCGGGAACTCCGGTATATACGGCCACTTCGCCCAGCTCTTTCGCGGGCTCAAGAAGTTCGGGCTTTTCGATGAATACCCCCATATCGATCATGCATATCTTCATTGGTTTGCCTTTCTGTATCAACTGGATCATTTGAAAAAACACGTCCCGGGACGCGGTGCCCCGGGACGTCCGGATCAATAACTATTTGTCAGCTCCTGCTCTTGCTTCAGCTTCGAACTGCTCAGGGGTCTTTTTGTCCTTTACGAGGAGCGAACCCAGGATCAGAGCCGCGAGGGAGATGATCATTCCGAGGAAGAGCGGGTCTCCGAGCCATACGTCATAACCCTTGGTCAGGTAGATGATCGCGGTCACCAGGAAGCCCAGGATGATGCTGGCGCTGACGCCGAAGCTTGAAGTCTGCTTACGGAAGAACAGCGCGGCGAACATCGACGGGAAGGTCGCAGGTGCGAGCACGGAGAATACCATGTACAGGAAGTCGAACAGGCTCGTGATGCCGAGGGCGATGATGATGCCTATGATACCGAATACGATGGTCATGATCGGAAGTGCCTTCTGGATCGTCTTGTCCTTCAGGCCCGGGTTGATGACGCGGCCGATATCATACATGACATGGGTCGTGCCCAGGATCAGGAAGGAGTCGAAGGAGGACATTACCGCAGCGATGATGCCCGCGATGACCAGGCCTCTGAGACCGATCGGGAAGTAGTTCAGGATGAACTGCGGGAGTACGGAGTTTCCGCTCTCGATGCCGGGGAGCAGTACGCGGGTAGCACCGCCGATGATGATCAGGGCGATGCCCATCCAGTAACCGATACCGCCGGAAACGATGAAGGAGAACTTAGCCGACTTGGAGTCTCTGGCTGCCAGAGCTCTCTGAGGCATGGTCGGATCTCCGGGGGAGCAGAAGAAGTAGGACAGCATCATGGCGATCATGCCAGAGGTGACGCTTACCGCGAACGGGTTGGTGAAGGAAAGTCCCTCAGCCTGGAATGTGGACTCGATGGCCGCTACTCCTCCGTCGACCTGCGACAGAGCGAAGAACGGAGCAAAGATGAACACGCCCAGGAACATGATCAGGAACTGGATCACGTCTGTCCATACGACGGCGTACATGCCGCCCAGCGATGTGTAGGCGATAGCGATGGCCGCCGCTACGATTGTTACGATGACGATGCTGTTTTCAGGCAGGCCGAAGCAGTTGATGATAACGGTCCTGAGGCCTGCGATGTTGATCGCTACCATGGCGATCGCGTAGAAGGTAACGATGATGGCGATGGATACGCGGGCGACCTTGCCGTATTTCAGGTTGATCATCTCCGCCAGGCTTCGGGTGTTGGTCTCCCTTACCTTCGGGGCGATGAGTCCCATGACGATAAGACCTGTGGCGAAGCCGAAGTACATCCACGGTACGGTGCTGGTGGCGCCGCTGTTGTACGCGGTACCTACAGCGCCCATGGTCATTCCGGAACCTACCATTGTAGCCACGATGGTTCCGATAAGAGCCAGTTTGCCGAAGCGCTTTCCGCCGAGGATGAAGTCATCCATCGTCTGGACTTTGCCCTTGGCGAAGATGCCGACGACGATAAGGCCGGCGAGATAGGCCAGAACGATTATCCAGTCTAAAGCTCTCATAAATAACTCCTTTCTTCTTTGATCAAACGGGTTTGATAACGGTCGATAAACGATAGGTGATAATTGCTATTTGAATATATCCATCTTCTCGAGCCTGTCGAAGGCCTCCTTCAGTACCTCGACCGACACGGTGCAGCAGATCCGGATATATCCTTCCCCGGCCTTGCCGAAGCCGTCGCCCGGCAGGACCAGAACTTTTGCTTCATCAAGGATCTTGTCCCACATGTCCATGGAGCTGATCCCGGTCTCCCGGATGTCAGCGAAGATGTAGAACGTACCTTCGGGATAGAAACATTTCACGTGGTTCAGTTTGCTTATGCGCTCGTAGGCGTAGAGCATCCTCTTCTGATACTCCGCCCTGAGTCCCTCCTGGATCTCCTTGCGGCGGCGCAGCGCGTAGAGGCCGAACCTCTGTGAGAACGAGCAGATCGTGAACGTGACTCCTCCGCAGACGTTGAGCGCAGCATCTATGATGTCGGAACGCGCGATGATGTGCCCGAGCCTGACGCCCGTGGCCGAGAGGTCCTTGGAATAGCTGTATACCGTGATGACTCTGTTCGGTCTCTCCTCATAGGTGCAGAGAGGCATTTTGTTGTCCGTGTAGTTCAGAGCGCCGTAGATGTCGTCAGCGATGACCTGGAAGTCGTATTTCTCGGCGAGGTCCATGATCGCCTGTAGGTTCTCGCGGCTGTAGACCTTGCCGCTCGGGTTGCAGGGCGAGTTCACGATGATGGCTTTGGTCCTGGAATTGACCAGTTTCTCGAGCTCTTCCACTTCGACGTCAAAACGCTTGTCGGCAGGCGCGTTGTAGACTACGAGCTTGCCCTCGGCCATCTCGACCTGGTCCTTATAGTAGGTGTAGTACGGCGCGATGGCGATGACTTCGTCGCCGGGGTCGAGGATCGTCTGCATGACTACATAAAGGGCGTGGGTGCCGCCGGCGGTGATCAGAAGCTCGTTCATCGCCACATCGACTCCGTAGTCCTCTTTGTACATTTTGATCGTTTCTTCCCTGAGTTCGGGGTCGCCGTAATACTCGGTATAGCGCGTGTGGCCGGCCAGGGCGTCGCGATACATGAGGTCGAGGCAGGTCTTGTCGGCAGGATAGTCAGGGTCGCCGACGCTGAGGTTGATAATATCGTCGTAACGCTTCGCCATCTCATCCGTGCGGCTGAGCGGCGGAAGCTCGTATTCCCAGTGTTTTTTGGCAATATACGGATTCTTCATAGCTTTTCCCCTTTTATGAGATCAAAAGTGATCAAAACCGCGGGCTCAGCCCGCTTGTCTGTATTGATCTCTCCATGATTAACAGCGAAAAAACTTGTTTATTCCGGACGACAGGTTTAACAGCAGATCAGCCAGGGTGCAGATGCGGCAGATGTACATTGGTTCTTTACCGCTTTAACGTACTTTCATTATATCAGTAAACCGCCGAAAATAAACAAAAATATAAATATGCAGGCGTGCATAAAGATGCACGCCTACACGGGCTGTGCTCAGAATCTAAGCGAGAGGCAGCTGAGTCCGCCGTCGAGTTTCCTGTACTCGGAGGTGTCGACCACCAGAGTCTTGTAGCCAAGATCCTGGACAGCCTTCAGCACGGTCGGATATCCTTCCGGAACGATGACGGTGTCGTTTACCCAGATGCAGTTCGCGGCATAGGCTTCCTCTTCGGGGATGATGACCTTGTTGAAGTCCTTGAAGTCTTCCTTCTCGATGAACTCGCCGCAGACCAGCATGTTGTTGTCTTCCAGATAGTTGACGCCGGTCTTCAGGTGGAGCACCTTCTCAAGGGGAACTTCGGAGCAGGTCATTCCGTATTTGGCCAGGATCTCGGTCAGCTGGCGGATGCCTTCCTCATTCGTTCTCGCGGATCTGCCGACAAAGAAGTGGTCTCCGCACATCATGACGTCGCCGCCCTCCAGGGTGCCGGGGTCTTTGATGTACTCGATCCTGTCTTCGGGGAAGAACTTGCGGATGGCGCCTATGATCTCGTATTTCTCGCCGTTTCTGGACTCCGCGCCGGGGTTGGTGATGATGGCGCACTCTCTGGTGATGAGGGCGGGATCTTCAACGAAGCAGGAATCCGGATATCTCTCGTCCTTGGGGAGGATGGTGATGTCCACTCCGCATCTTGAAAGAGCGGAGATATAGTCGTCGTGCTCTTCGAGAGCTCTCTCATAGTCGGGCTTTCCGGGATAGAGGCCGCTTGTGATGCCTTCTACCATGGCTCTGCAGGGACGTCTTACGATCACGTGGTTGAACTTCTTCATTTTATACCTCCATGCTCTTTTGAAATATATCGGCGTGCGATTTTGTATATAATATATTTTATATTATATACCTTTTCCGCCGCTTGTCAATTCCCTCTTGTTGGTATACTATATATTTATCCAGTTAATTATTGCACCGGAGGCTGACCATGGAAAAACTGATGACTCTCAAGGACCACGTTTACGAATACATCGCCGACCAGATCCGCGCGGGGGCGCTCAGGCCCGAAGAGAAGATCAACGAGAACGAGATCTGCGATAAGCTCGGCATAAGCCGCACGCCTGTCCGCGAGGCCCTGATCCAGCTCGCAGCCGAAGGTGTGCTCTACAACAACGCGCGCCGCGGTTTCGTGGTCAAAAAGATCGACGTTACGACCGTAATGGAGCTCTATGAGATCATCGGCATCCTGGAAGGGCTCGCGGCGAAGAAGTCGTGTCCTTTGATGACCGAGAAAGACTTCCGCGACATGCAGTTCTACATCGATACCATCGACCTCGCCATAAAGTCCGGGAACTTCGAGATGTACCACGCCCAGCAGTACCGCCTGCACCAGATGTTCACCGAGAAATGCGGGAGCGCGTCTCTGCTGGAGTGCATCGACAGATATAAAAGGAAGCTTCTGAAGCAGACCTATGTCGACGATCCCGAGGGCAAGACCAAAGAGATCCTCTATAAAACAAATGAGGAGCACCGCGTCATCCTGCAGCTTTTCCGCGACAGGAAGGCGGATGAACTCCTCAGATATCTCCATGAAGTGCACTGGCGCGAAGACGTCGCCGAATTCGACAAGATCGTCTGACAGCTACTCGTCTCCCAGCAGGTCGTCCAGGATCTCGCAGGCGTAAGCCGTGATCAAAGAGCACGCTCTGTAGCGCTCCTCCTCATAGATCACGTCGCGCTCTTCTTTAATACCGTAATTCGCTTTCAGGAGTTCTTTGCAGTAGAGGCTGCCGCAGCCTTCTGTGAATCTGCGATCGAACTCCTTTTGTTTTTCCTTAAGCACCTTGTAGTTCGGGAATTCCTCGAGGTTCCGGTAGCCGTACTTCAGCCCGAGCGCCATCAGCGAGCCCGTCACCGCGCCGCATCGCTCGCCGTTCTGCATGCCCCAGCCGAAGCCGCTCGACGCCAGGAGCAAAGTGTCCCTGTCCCCCGCCATTCCGAGTTTCTCCGCTCCGTACAGGAAGGTCACCTGCGAGCACATCAGCTCATTGTCAAAGGCCTCGTCGACCTTCTTCACCAGATCCCTGTCCACCTTCTTAAGGAGCGGGTTATCCGGATCGCACAGTATATTGCTTGCCATTCTCTTATCCTCCGATCCAGCTGCGCTGCGTCGTTATCTAAGCGCCTTTACCGCTTTCTCCAGCTGCTCCATTGCCTGTGCCAGCATGCTCCTCGGGCAGGCGAGTATTATCCTCTGGAAGCCCTCGCCCCCAGTGCCGAAGATATGGCCTTCGTCCACCCAGAGCCCGGCTTTGTTCAGCACGAAATCGTCAAGCTCCGCGCGCTCCATCCCGAGCGCCGAGAAGTCCAGCCACAGGAAATACGTCCCGTCCGGCTCGACCGGTTTGATCTCCGGGATGCGGGCAGCCAGATAGTCCCTGACATACTCATAGTTCCCGTGGAGATACTCAAGGCACTGGTCGAACCACTCTTCGCCTCCCTCGTAAGCCGCCCTGCAGGCCTCCGCTCCGAGGATGCCCGGCGAGAAGAAGCCGCGCGAATGCACCTCGTCCGCGAATCTCCGGCGCAGCTCCGCGTCGGGTATCCAGATGTTCGAGGTCTGCATGCCTGCCAGGTTGAAGGTTTTGCTCGGGGCCGTGCAGCTCACTACCCTGTCGGCGAACTCCGGGCATGCCTCCAGCATCAGCCGGTACTCCCTGCCCGGCCAGCGGAAATCGCAGTGGATCTCGTCGGCGACTATGACCGTCCCGTATTTCCCGCAGATCTCGCCCATCCTGCGGAGCTCGTCCGCCGACCAGATGCGCCCGACCGGGTTGTGCGGGCTGCAGAGGATGAACAGCCTGACGCCGTTCTCCGCGATCTTCCGCTCCATGTCGTCAAA
>JAFWFF010000022.1 GCA_017515765.1 Bacillota bacterium
CCTGCGCCAGACGCGCTTTGGTATCGTCGTCCAGATCGGATCCGAACTGGGCGAAGCTCTGCAGCTCCCTGTACTGGGAGTAGATCAGCTTGAGCGTGCCGGCCACCTTCTTCATCGCCTTGATCTGCGCGTTGCCGCCGACTCGGGAGACAGAAATGCCGGGGTTGACCGCCGGCATAATGCCGGAGTGGAAAAGCTCCGTCTCAAGGAAGATCTGCCCGTCCGTGATGGAGATGACGTTGGTCGGGATATACGCGGAGACATCGCCCGCCTGCGTCTCGATGATCGGGAGCGCCGTAAGGGAACCGCCGCCGAGCTCATCGGAGAGCTTCGCCGCTCTCTCGAGCAGTCTTGAATGCAGGTAGACTACGTCTCCGGGATACGCCTCACGTCCCGGGGGACGGCGGATCAAAAGAGACAGCGCGCGGTACGCGACCGCATGCTTGGAAAGATCATCATAGATGATCAGGACATGCTTGCCCTTGTTCATGAAATACTCGCCCATCGCGCATCCGGAATACGGCGCGATGTACTGGAGCGGTGAAGGCTCCGAAGCGGTGGCCGCGACGACGATGGTATAATCCATTGCCCCGCCGTCCTGCAGCTGGGATACAATACCCGTGACCGTTGAGCGCTTCTGGCCGATCGCGACATAGATGCAGATGACGTCCTTGCCCTTCTGGTTCAGGATCGTATCGGTCGCGATCGTGGTCTTGCCGGTCTGGCGGTCGCCGATGATCAGCTCACGCTGTCCTCTTCCGATCGGGATCATGGAGTCGATCGCCTTGATGCCCGTCTGAAGCGGCTCTTTTACCGGCTGTCTTTCGATGATTCCGTGCGCCCGGGTCTCCACGGGACGGAACTCGGTAGTTTCGATCGGGCCTGCTCCGTCGATCGGCTGTCCGATCGCGTTCACTACGCGGCCGATCATCGCCTCCCCGACCGGGACAGAGACAACGCGCCCTGTCCTCTTGACCGTCTGTCCTTCACTAATGCCTTTGTCCTCACCGAACAGAACCGCGGAAACACTGGTCTCCTCGAGGTTCTGCGCCATGCCAAAGGTCCCGTTCTCAAATTCGAGAAGTTCGCCCGCCATGCAGTTCACCAGGCCGCTCACCCTGGAGATACCGTCGCCGACGGTAAGGACCGTTCCGGTCTCATTCTGTATGATCGCATTCTGATAATTCTTGATCTGACTGCGAATCACCTGGGATATCTTCTCTGGTTTTAATTCCATTAGTTTATTCCTTTACAATACTGTTTCACTGACCTTTTTGCGAAGGTCGGCAAGCCTGCCCATGACGGTGCCGTCCAGCAGCTTTCCTTCGATCTCGACCCTGAGGCCGCCGAGCACGCCGCTGTCGACTTTCTGCCTGAGATGAACGGTCTTTCCGCTCATAGTCTCCAATTTGGATCTGAGGGCGTCCGCCTGCGCCTCTGACAGCGCGACCGCGCTTGTCACCGTTGCTTCCGCAATACCGTTATCCTTATTATAGGCTGTACGGAATGTGCGGCAGCAAGCGCCAAAGCCCCTCAAAAGGTTGTTCTCAAGCAGGATCATCAAGAAATTCATGAGGTACGGATGGAGCTGGTCCTTAAATGCTTCTCCGAGCAGTCCCAGTCGTTCTCTTCTGGGTATGGACGGCTCGAGGAGAAGCGTGATGTAATCGGGGTTCTCCTTAAAGATCGCCTCCACCGCCTCCATCTCATTCATGATCTCTTTCGAGAGACCTTCCTCCGCAGCAAGGTCGTACAGGCTCTGCCCGTACAGACTTGTCGCTGTCGTCATGATGCCTCTCCTACATTCCTGATGAACTCATCAATGAGCTTTTTGTGATCCGCTTCGTTGATCTCTTTCTCGACTACCTTGCCCGCAATATCCATGGCAAGGCCGCCGATCTCATCCTTCACTTCATTGATCGCTTTCTTCTTCTCCTGTGCGATATCCGCCTCAGCTTTTCTGCGGATGCCGGCAGCCTGTTCCTGAGCCTGGCGTACAGTCTCTTCCGCTTTGATCGACGCCTCTTTCTGCGCGCTCTGCACGATCTGCGCCGCCTCGGTCCTGGCATTTGCCAGTCCCTCTTCGTACTGTACCTTCAGGCCGTCTGCTTCTTCCTTAGCTTCCCTGGCTTCCCTGATCTCCTTGTCCGCCA
>JAFWFF010000169.1 GCA_017515765.1 Bacillota bacterium
AACCTCGTGCCCATCCTGAGCATCGAGGGAGAGCAGGAGGTCACTGACGCAAGGCGAGGCGACGGGATCTACGACATCCAGATCAGAAACATGGACGAGCTCTGCCGCCGCGGGATCGTCTTCGGCGCGTCTGTAACAGTGACCACTAAGAACGTCCGCGAGGTCGCTTCCGACGCTTTCCTCAAAAAGCTCGCGGACCGCGGATGCAAGGCGGTCATCTTCGTGGAATACGTACCGGTGACCGACGAGAGCAAAGACCTCGCGCCGGGAGATGATGAGCGCGAGTACCTGAACGGTGAGATCGCGCGCCTGCGCCGCGAGAGACCCGAGATGGTCTACGTGTCCTTCCCGGGCGACGAGAAGAGCTCCGGCGGATGCGTGGCGGCCGGAAGAGGCTTCTTCCACATCAATTCTCACGGCGGAGCCGAGCCCTGCCCGTTCTCGCCGTACTCCGACATCAATGTCAGGAACACGTCGCTTCTGGAGGCGATGCATTCGCCGCTCTTCACCGCTCTGCGGGACGGGGGGCTTTTGCTCGACGACCACGAGGGCGGATGCATCCTCTACGAGAAGCGCGAAATGGTTGAGAGCATGCTGGCGGGATCAGCCGCGAAGCAAGTTTGAAAATGTTGAACTATCGTAACTGCGCTCTTTGGTGTATAATGGCAGAGTAAGGCGCGGGCCGCCCGTGGGCGGGCCGCAGTGCAGTTAAAACGGCAGGCAATGTTTCTCGATTATTTAAAAGTATTCTTCATGTCCATGGTGCCCGTGGTCGAACTCAGGGGCGCCGCGATATATTCGCAGTATCTGGGGCTTCCGGTCATCAGTTCCTTTATAGTCTGTATCATAGGGAACATGATACCGGTGCCTTTTATTTATTACTTCCTCAGGAAACTGCTCCACTTCGGGGAAAAGTTCAGGCTGAGCGGAAGGTTCTGCCGCTGGATCCTCGAGAAGGGCGAGAAGGCAGGCCGCAAGCTCTCCGCCAAGGGGAGAAAAGGAATGTTCATCGCGCTGGTGCTGTTCGTCGGCATCCCGATCCCCGGGACCGGCGCATGGACCGGCACGCTCGGAGCCAGCATCCTCGACATGGGCATCAAGCTCACTTCGCTCGCCGTAGTCCTCGGCCTGATCATGGCGGGGACGATCATGATGACGGCGGCGGTACTCGGATTCGGTATCATCTGATCAAAGGCAGCAACAGACAGACCGCGAGAGGCTGAAAGGTTATGAACGGGAAGAAAGCGGTATTCTTGGCCATCGGGCTGATCATAATGGCGGCGTCATTTTTGATCGGGCCGGTCGAAGGCCTGAGCAAGGAGGGGGTCCACGGGCTCGGGATCTTTTTCTGCGCGATATGCCTGTGGATCGGCGACGTTTTCCCGTTCTTCGTTACCTGTCTCGCGTTCATGTGCGCCCTGATACTGACCGGTACGGTGACTTTTGCCGTCGGTTTCCAGGGATTTACGTCAAGCATCTTCTGCTTCATACTCGGCGCGCTCGGGATGAGCGTCGCGTTTGAGAACAGCGGCCTCCTGAAAAGGCTGTCGCTGTGCATAATGAAGCTGTTTTCGCCGACCTTCAGGGGGCAGACTCTCGGACTGCTTGCGACGGGCATCGTCATCAGTCCGGTGATGCCTTCGGTCACGGCGAAGACGGCTATTTTGATGCCTTTTTCGCGCGGCATAGCCGAAGCGATGGGCTACGCGCCAAGGAGCAAAGGCATGCACGGCATCTACAGCGCCGCGTACTGCGGAGTCACGCTAGGCTGCTACGCCTTCTATACCGCAAGCTTCTTCGCGATAGTCGCAAGGGGCATGATGCCGGCGGAACTGCAGGCGGAGTTCGGCTTCGTGAAGTGGTTCACTCATTCGCTGCTCTGGCTGGCGGTGACTTTCTTCCTGCTGGCGGTCGTGATCAATGTGCTTTACAGACCCGAAGGGAAAGGGGAGAACCTTACCAGGGAATACGTCTCCGGGCAGCTTAAGGCCATGGGGAAGATGAGCAGGAAGGAGATCGTATCTCTGGCGTTCCTGGTGGTCTGCGTCGTCCTCTGGGCGCTGGAGAACCGGATCGGACTGCCTTCGCACGTCATAGCCCTCGCGGCTTCGATGCTCATGATCATGATGAACGTGATCACGGTCAAAGAATACCTCGAGGGCGTCAGCTGGAATATGGTGCTGATGTTCGGTGTGCTGACGGGGCTCGGAGGGATCTTCGGAGAACTGGGGATAGACGATTACGTGGCAAAGCTGGTCGCGCCGGTGGTGAACCTGGCGGCGGGGAACGCGACGCTTTTGATCGCCAGCATAATGATACTGATCTATGTGATGCGTTTCTTCCTGACCGTCCAGATGGCCGCGATACCGATCTTCATGAGCATATTCATGCCTATATGCCAGCACGCGGGGATAAGTCCCTTTATAGTGGCTTTCATTACCTCAACGTCCTGCGCGCTCTGGACCGTCCTCTATCAAAATACCCTTGCGATGCAAGGGTATGCCGCCTACGGCGGAGAAGCCAATATCAAATATTCCTCGATAGCGAAGCTTTCGGTCTGCTATATGGCGATCAACCTTATCGCGGTCCTGGTCAACATACCGGTCTGGCACCTGATGGGGCTGATCGGCTGAGGCGGGAACCGCCCGGGCTTAACCGAGAAGCGCGAGCTGTGAGTCGGTCTTCGGAGTTACGGTGATGACCGGCTCTTCGTATTTTTTGATGAAATCCGCGGGGAAACGGTCAGTGAACACGTCGGATCCGGATATCACGTCAAAGCCGTATTTACCGTGCCTGTAGTGCATCGGGATCACGATCCTGGGCATGAGCTGTTCACAGACCTCGTACGCCTCGTTCCCGTCGATCGTATAGTATCCGCCCACGGGGATCATGAGGACGTCGCAGGACCCGACGGCTTCTGCCTGCTCTTTGCTCAGCAGATGTCCGAGGTCTCCGAGATGCACGGCGGTCATGCCTTCGAGGCTGAAGATGTGGATCAGGTTATTACCGCGCTTGGCGCCGCGGCACTCGTCGTGGAAGCAGGGGACCGTCCTTACGGTGACGGGCTTTTCGCCTTCGTAAGGTATGAGCTTCACCCCTTCGAAATAGTTGTGGTCATGGTGATCGTGGCTGGCGTAGACGTCATTCGCCGTGAGGTCCACGTCCGGGTGCCCGGTCACTCCCTTGTAGGGGTCGACCACGAGCGAATAATCGCCTGAAGTGATGGTGAAGCAGGAATGGCCGTTCCATTTGATGATCATGATGTCTCCTCTCTCGGCACCCGGGACCTTAAGGTCACTCGGGCTGCCTGGTCACGTGGCTGGACTCCAGTTTTACGAATACATGGGTGTGCGGAGGCACGGATTCCGTTACGAACGCGCTTCCTCCGATGACGCTGTCGTGGCCTATGACGGTTTTTCCGCCGAGGATCGCTGCTCCGGCGTAAAGGGTGACGTTGTCCTCGATGGTCGGGTGACGCTTGACCCCGTGCAGGGCCTGTCCGTCCTTTGTCGAAAGCGCGCCTATGGTGACACCCTGGTAGACCTTGACGTGTTCGCCGATCTCAGAGGTCTCGCCTATCACTATGCCAGTCGCGTGGTCGATGAAGAAGTATTTGCCGATCTTCGCGCCCGGGTGGATGTCGACTCCGGTCTCTCCGTGGGCGTATTCGCTCATGATCCTGGGGATGTAGGGGACGCCGAGCAGGTTGAGCTCATGGGCGATCCTGTGGACCGTTGTGGCATAGAGTCCCGGGTACGCGAGCACTATCTCGATCTTGTCCAGGGCAGCAGGGTCGCCGTCAAAGGTCGCGTCGATATCGGTGTCGAGGTACTCCCTGATCTTCGGGATCCTGGACAGGAAATCGAGGCTCATGGAGCAGGCTGCGTCGCGGCGCTCCTCCTTGGAGGCGTTTTCGTATTTCGGGTCGTTCACCAGGACTATCTCGATCTGCCTGCGCAGCTCGTAATAGATGTCCTCGATCAGGACAGCGAGGCGGTTCTTCACGCTCCTGGTCTCAAAGTTCCCGTCGCGGTAGTAGCCGGGGTAGATGACCATGAGGAGTTTTTTGATGATGTCGACCACGACTTCCTGGTCGGGCTGGCCGAAGAAGTCGTTCCTGTCGATCTCGCGGCCCTTGTCGTAGTCGCTGAAAATGGTCTCGATGACCGAAGAGACCGCGCTGTCCGCGCCGGGGCAGAACGCCGGCCTCATGTATGTTCTTTCGTCTTTCATGGGAATACCTTCAAGTGGCTGATCAAAGCGTGCAAAATACTTTTGTACGGAATAGATTTTATCATAAAGGACCATTGTATAACAGGCTTTTTTTTGATATACTAACTCTAACCGCGCAAAACGCGGCAATGAATACAGACAAACTTTCAAGGAGGTTCATAATGAAGGGCTATACCAGCGAGAAGATCAGAAACGTTGCTTTACTCGGACACGGAGGCTGCGGTAAGACGACTTTTCTGGAAGCTGCCCTGCTCGGTACCGGCGTGACGAAAAAGCTGGGACGCGTTGAGGATGGCAATACAGTTTCCGACTACGACAAGATGGAAAAGGAAAAAGGGTATTCCATCTACACATCAATCATCCCCATCGAGTGGAAGGGGACCAAGATCAACTTCATCGACACCCCGGGCTATTTCGATTTCGTCACTGAAGTGAACTGCGCCCTGAAGGCTGCTGAAGCCGCCCTCATCATGGTCGACGCCGGATCCGGCGTACAGGTGGGAACAGAAGCCGCCTGGAAGGCCTGCGAGAAGAACGGCACCCCGAGGATCGTGGTAATCAATAAGAGAGATAAGGACGACGTGGAATTTAACGCCGTAGTCGATGCTCTTAAGGAGAAGTTCGGCGACAAGCTCGTTCCGATGTCCTGGCCCCTGGGCGAAGTCGACGACTCCCTGATGGAAGCCATAGCCGAGTCCGACGAAGAGCTCATGATGAAATATTTTGAAGGCGAGGAGTTCAGCGAGG
The DNA here is from genome assembly GCA_017515765.1 of Bacillota bacterium. GTDB lineage: Bacteria > Bacillota > Clostridia > Peptostreptococcales > Anaerovoracaceae > Eubacterium_B. The sequence continues at coordinate 4,981 of JAFWFF010000169.1, forward strand.
AAGAGATCAAAACGGGTCTTGCGGCAGGCATCGCAAGTGGAATCATCGTTCCCGTATGCAATTCCACATTCCGCATGAACCAGCCTGTGGACCAGATCCTCGACCTGGTCGCCGCATGCGTGCCCGCTCCGCTCGGCAAGGTCTACAAGGCCGTCAACGCCCAGGGAGAAGAGATCGAGAAGGTATGCGCCAAGGACGCTGCCCCCTCCGTCCAGGTGTTTAAGACCATAGCGGACCAGTTCGGAAAGATCTCCGTGATGAAGGTCGTTACCGGCAAGATCGAATCCGGAATGGACCTCATGAATACCAGAGCGGCCAAGAGCGAGCGCCTCGGCAAGCTCTTTGCTCTCAGAGGAAACGAGCAGATCGAAGTCGGAGCAGCTGAAGCAGGCGACATCGTAGCGATCTCCAAGCTCCAGTACACTCAGACCGGCGACACCCTCTGCGACAAGGCATAATCCATCACATACGCTCCGATCGAAGTACCGTCCCCGACTTATTACGTAGCCATCGAGGCTGCCGACAAGAAGGACGAGGACAAGGTCGGCACCGGCCTCTCCAGACTGAAAGAGGAAGATCCCTCCGTGGCAGTCGAGAGAAACGCCGAGACCCACCAGACTCTGATCGGCGGCCAGGGCGACATCCAGCTCGGCATCATCATGTCCAAGCTGAAAGACCGCTTCGGAGTGTCCGTCAAGACCGTTCCGCAGAAGATCGCTTACAGAGAGACGATCAAAGGAACCTCGGACGTCCAGGGCAAGCATAAGAAGCAGTCCGGCGGCGCAGGCCAGTACGGCGACGTACATATCAGGTTCTCACCCTCCCAGGAGGAGTTCGAGTTCTCCGAAGAACTCTTCGGCGGATCCGTTCCGAAGAACTACGTACCCGCGGTCGAGAAGGGACTCATCGAGAGCATGGAGAGAGGTCCTCTCGCAGGCTGCAAGGTAGTTAACGTAAAGGCAGTCCTCTACGACGGTTCTTACCACGAGGTAGACTCCAACGAAGTATCCTTCAAGATCGCCGCGTCGCTGGCGTTCAAGAAGGGTATCGTCGAGGCCAACCCCTGCCTGCTCGAGCCGATCATGCACCTTGAGATCACGGTCCCGAGCGACTATACCGGAGACGTCATGGGCGACATGAACAAGAGACGCGGCAGGATCCTCGGAATGGAGCCGCAGCATGACGGAAGCCAGAAGCTGATCGCCGAGGCACCGCAGGCAGAGCTCTTCGACTACGCCCTCGGACTCAGATCAATGACCCAGGGCAGAGGAAGCTTCGTGATGAACTTCGAGCGTTACGAGGAAGTGCCCAAGATGCTGGCCGATAAGATCATCGCCCAGCACGCTGCCGAAGAGGACAAATAACAGCAAAGCGCGCGATATGGCGCAGCGGCCCACGCCGCTGCGCCGTTTTGTAAGGGGAACAATAAGGGGAAAACATGGCAAAGAAGGGAAAGACTGTTTTTGTCTGCCAGGAATGCGGATACGAGAGCCCCAAATGGCTCGGGCAGTGCATCTGCGGC
>JAFWFF010000170.1 GCA_017515765.1 Bacillota bacterium
CCGCAGTTGATTACAAGTATTTTCATATATTCCTCCATGTCCGTGACATTATGATTGACAACGGCAAACGTTTGCGCGCGCTTAACGCACCTATACATTTTACAATGCGGACTGCATAAAATCAAGGATTATCCGCTATCTGACAGAAGGTTTGCGCACCATTTCGGCAAGCCTGTACATATCCGATCCGGATACGACCGAATATATATCCGAGGCCTCTGTTTCCTTCCGCAGGACAGCATCGCAGGCCGGGTCCCCGGTGCCTCTCAGGGTGTCGGAAACGACCGGTATGGTATTCAGGCTTTTGTCGTTCATCTCCCGGAGAAGCATCCTTCCGCCGGGTCCGGCAGCAAGGACGCGGATATATGGCGCGGAGGCTTCGCCGCGGGAGATCCCGAGCACCAGCTGGCAGAAGAGCCTCTGTATCCTGGTCCTCGCGTATCTTTTGCTCTTGACCCTGTCTGTCAGGCCGTCCATATCCGCGGCGTATCTCAGCTGTTTGAGTATCCTGTTTCCGAGGCCTTCGCCGCCGGAAGGAAGCTCGTCGATCTGCTCAGCGGTATGAGTTGCCGCAGCGTATCTGACCAGATCGAACCATCTTTCCTCCATCGCTCTGAGCCGCGGTCCGTACGACGGATCATCAAGCATCAGCTGCCTGATCTCCGCGGCGGACTCGTGGTGGCCTGTGTCTCTTTTGATCGTGTGGACGCCGATGCCGGGATGCGCGGAAAGCGCGCGGATGTATTCAGCTCCGAGGATGTCGTTGGGCTCCGCGGGCACATCGGGGATGACGCGCGCCCTTGCGGCGGGATATGACAGCCCTTCTTTGCAGAGCTTCCTTATCTCTTCCGCCTTCTCCTCCTCCGCGGCATCGATGCTCTCTGCCATGCGCCTGAGAGCCTCTGTATCGCCCGTTTCGCTGCCGAAGATGATATCCGTGACTATTCCGGTGCCTGCGAGGATATCGACCGCATACCGCGCAAAATCGCCCCCGTGGCGCACCGCGAGGGCAGCGGGGAGTTCAAGAACCAGATCGTAGCCGCCGTCCAGCGCCTGCTCCGCCCTCTTCCACTTATCAAAAACAGCGGGTGTCCCCCGCTGTACATAATTGCCGCTCATGACCGCCACGACGAAATCGGCTCCGAACTCCGTCCTTGCGGCTTCGGCGAGCCTTCTGTGGCCGCTGTGAAACGGATTGAATTCGGCTGTAACGCCAAATACCTTCATGGCAGTCCTCTTACACGGAAAGCTTATTCTTCGTCGTCCGAAGAATAGACGTCGTTCACCGGGATCTCGATGTTGTGCTCGGGAAGCGCGGCGTTCTGGGCCTCATCGGTCATGCGGCGGAGCTCGTTGAGGTCTCCTTCGATCTTGCCGGTGATGGTCTCCATGTGTTTGGCGACGTCGTCATACATGGCTGCGAAGTATTTGTTGTTGATCTCGTCCATCTTTCCGCGGAAATTGGAGAGAACGTCGTCCATATAGCTGTAGGTCCTGAGCGTCATGTCCTGGGAATACTTGTCGGCGCGCCTGCGGATGTCTTTGGAAACTTCTACCGCGCGCTGGGTGATGACGTCCTTCTCGACCATGATGTCAGCCTGCTTTTTGGCCTCGGTTATGATCTTCTCGTACTCGCTCTTGGCTTCGGCGAGGATCTTCTCCTTCTCTTCCTTCACCCACTGAGCCTGCTGTACGTCATCCGGGAGGCTGAGCCTGATATCCTGAGCCATCTCGAGGATCTCTCCGGCATCCACCATGACCTTTCCGGTAAGGGGCAGCTTGGAGGCATTGTTTATCATTTCTTCAAGTTCATCCAATAGTTCAAGAACGGTCATAGCTTCCTCCTATTTCTCTTTTGAATATTTATTCTTAATGGCGGCAAGGACATTCTCCGGTACCAGGCCGTCGATGCAGCCGCCAAGAGATACGACTTCTTTGATGATGCTGGAGCTGATGAATGAGTATTCCGGGCTCGTCATCAGGAAAAGCGACTCGGTGCCGGGAGCAAAGAGCCTGGCGTTCATCTGCGCCATGGTGATCTCGTACTCGAAATCCGTCGTCGCCCTGAGGCCCCTTACCACGACGTCGAAGCCCTTCTCGTTGACGTAGTCCGCAAGCAGTCCGGAGAAATCGTCCACTACGACGTTTTCCAGATCTGCGGTGCACTCCCTGATCAGGGCGACTCTCTCCTCAAGCGTGAAGAGCGGCGCCTTCTGCGGGTTGTATATGACGCCGATGGTCAGTTCGTCAAAGAGCCTTGAAGCCCTCCTGATGATGTCCAGATGTCCGCTGGTCGGCGGATCAAAGGACCCTGAATACAAAGCCTTGGTCATTCTCCGGTCTCCTCATCCATATGCGAGTAGATCGAGATCATCGTCTTGCCGTAGCGCCTGCTCCTGAATATACCAAGAGAGCCGACGCATTCCGGCAGCTCATCGAATTTCTCGTGCTCTGCTATTATTATACCTTCCCCGTTCAATAAATCAAGGGCTTCGATGCGTTCGAGGCAGTCCGGGACTATGTTCTTTCCGTAGGGCGGATCGAGGAAAAAAACGTCCGCTTTCTCCCTGAGCCCGGACAGGCATTTCCGGTAATCGGTCTCACGGAGGACCGACCTTTTGACCGCGTCCTCCCCGCATTTCGCGATGTTGGACCTCACGATGCCGAGGGTCTTCCTGTCGCGTTCGCAGAACACGCATTTCTCCGCGCCTCTCGAGAGAGCCTCAATGCCCAGGCCGCCGGTCCCCGCGAAAAGATCGACGCAGACCGCGCCGTCGAGCCAGGGCGTGATCATGTCGAACACCGCCTCTTTGACCTTGTCGGTTGTGGGCCTGGTATCGTTCCCCGGAGGGCTCTCAAGCTTTCTCCCTTTGTATTTTCCGGTAATTACGCGCAACTCCAAAAACCTCCTAAAGATCAAGGCTGATGTTCTCGCCGAACATCGATCTGATGCGTTCCTTCAGCGGCAGGTTCTCCGGCTTCTTCAGTCCCGGGTCGTCCGCGAGCAGTTCCTTTGCCGAAGCCGCCGCCTTTTCCAGTATGTCGCGGTGCCTGGACAGATCGCTGATCATCAGCTGCGGGAGACCGTGCTGCCTCGTTCCGAACAGCTCCCCCGGTCCCCTCAGGGCCAGGTCCTCCTCGGCGATCTCGAAGCCGTCCGTCGTCCGGCACATGATCTCCGCGCGCTTCACCGCGACTTCGCTTTCCTGATCCAGGATCAAAAAGCAATACGACTCGTCCGTACCTCTTCCGACCCTTCCTCTCAGCTGGTGGAGCTGCGCCAGGCCGAATCTTTCGGTATTCTCGATGACCATGACCGAAGCGTTCGGGACGTTTATCCCGACCTCGATCACAACTGTGGATACAAGGATATCCGTCTCCCCAGAAGCGAACCGCTGCATTATCGCGTCCTTTTCCTGCGGCCTCATCGCGCCGTGGACCATCTCAACGCGGTAGGACGGGAATCTCTTCGATACAAGCCTGAAGATCTCCTCTGCCGAACTCGCGTCAATCTTCTCCGACTCCTCGATCAAAGGGGCGACTATATACGCCTGCCTTCCCTTTATGAGCTGGCCTTCCACGAAATCGTATACCTTGTCGCGGTCCTCGCTCCTGGCGAGAGTAGTCTTTACGGGTTTTCGGCCTGCGGGCATCTCCCGTATCTGGGAAACGTCGAGATCTCCGTAGACGATCACGGCCAGAGTCCTTGGGATCGGCGTCGCGGTCATCACGAGGATGTTGACGTTCTCGCCCTTCTCCGAGAGTATGCGCCTCTGCCGGACGCCGAAGCGGTGCTGCTCGTCCGTTATGACGAGCCCCAGGTCGCGGAACTTCACCTTTTCCTCGAGGACTGCATGTGTGCACAGCAGGATGTCGGTCTCCCCGGATTCAAGAGATCCATAGACCGTCCGCTTCTCCTTCGCGGTGAGTGAGCTTTTGAGAAGAGCTATGCTTACGGGTCTTCCGTCGGGCTTTTTCCAACCGGAAAGATCCTTTGTGAACGAATCAAAATGCTGGGTGGCGAGGAGCTCGGTCGGAGCCATCATTACGCTCTGCAGGCCGCAGGACGCAGCCGAGAGCATGGCCATCTCCGCGATCACGGTCTTTCCAGATCCGACGTCTCCCTGAAGCAGGCGGTTCATGCGCTTATCGCTCTCAAGGTCCTCCCGGATGCTCTTCCAGGCAGCCTGCTGGCCTTTGGTGAGCTCGAACGGGAGTCCTGCGGCAAAACGGTCGCCGGCTTCGCATGAGAAGCTTACTCCTTTGCCTCCGGTCTCGTCTCCCGCCCTCAGATACATAAGGCCGGTCTCCATGGTGAAGAGTTCTCCGAAGACCAGGCGGAACTTGCCTGCCAGCATCCTGTGCCCGTCCTCGGGGAAATGGGTATTTTTGATCGCGTATTCCGGGGACGCAAGCCTTTGCTCGCGGACTGTCTTCTCCGGGATCCACTCCTCGAGTTCGGAATAGAGCGGCACAAGCTCGGCCTGGAGCCTTCTTATCTCGCGCTGCGATATCCCCGGGATCTGCGGATAGATCGGGACTATCCCCCTGACGTCGTCGGCGCTTCCCGCTTTGGCGAACTGGGGATGGATCATCTGGCGCATCGCGTGGTTCTCGCTGACCTTGCCGAAGAACGCGTACTCGCTCTTCTCATCAAAAAGTCCGGAAAGGAATCTCCCGTTGAAGAACACTATCTCGAGGCTCCCGGTACCGTCACTGACTATTAGGGTGAGCGGAGAGTTCTTTCTGTAATAGCCTCTCGGGGAGCGCTTTGCCGCGACTTTAGCCACTACAAGGCACTCCGCCCCGGCGCGGGCGGATGATATGGGCGTGACAGTCCTCCTGTCCTCATAGCGGCGCGGGAAGAACTCCATCAGGTCAGAGAGGGTCACTATCCCCGCGTCTCTGAACGCCCTGGCTTTTTTGGGGCCGATGCCCTTAAGTTCCGATACTTCAGTCTTCAGATCCATAAGGGATCTCCAGTTCCATGTTTCTTCTGACGGTCTTGTCTGTCTTTGAAGACCTTGTCCCGGTAACGGTGACCTTGATCGAGGACGGCAGCCTGCCGATCCTCTCCTCTATCAGCTTCGCCAGAGAGTCGCAGAGGGTCTCCACGGTCTTGCCGATGGGCACGCCGAATCTGACTATCACACAGAATGACAGCCTGATTCGTTCTCTTTCATCAAATTCGGCAGAGATAGAGTTCCTCATCTCGGCGTTTGAGAAATATTTGTCTTCCGCGAGGAGCCTGCCTCTTTTGGTCGCGAGCCAGACGTCCTCCGAAAGGCCGGAGTTTTCAATTGCCGAGAGTATGCCGGTGACCATCACTTTTTCGGAGAGCGATATGGTCCCGTATGCGTTCTTCTTAACCAGCGGCATCTGTCAAAACCTCCGCAGTAAAACCTCTGAATAGAAAAAAAGCCGCGAAAGCGAAGCCTTCGCGGATAAGTCTCCAAACTAGATAGCGCGGACAACTTTGCCCGATCTCATGCATCTCGTGCAGACCTTGGCGCGTCTGACCGTGCCATTGTCGTCGATCTTTACGGACTGAATATTTGCATCCCATTTTCTTCTGGTATGTCTCATGGAATGGGAAACATTGTTTCCGGAAACCTGTCCCTTGCCGCAGATCTCGCATCTTCTTGCCATTGCGGTGCACCTCCTCTTTATGGATACAAGCCCTCTAAAGCCTAAAATTTCAATGATTTGACGGCTCCGAGCCAGTTCCGGACTCAGAACGCAATTGGTATTATATCACAAGACTTCGGAAGAAGACAAGTACTTTTTTTCATACTCTTCGCGAAGAATCGATTTTAATTGAAGATCGACGTAACGGCCGTCTTTTTTGCCCGAATTGCGCATGATCCCTTCGTCCACGAACCCCAGTTTCCTGTAGAGGTGGTCGGCTCTTTTGTTGGCCGGGAAATGGTCGATCGTGACCCTTTCCATGCCCAGTTCGGTGAACGCGATGCCCAGGATCTTCTCAAGCGCCTCTCTTCCGAGTCCCTTGTCGCGGAGAGCGGGATCTCCGATATATATCCTGGTAAGGTCCATGGAATCGTAATGCCTGTCTACCCTGCTTATCATTATCCTCCCGCACGGCTCACCGTCCGGCTTATAGGTGATCGTATAGTATAAGCAGGACGGATCGCTCTTCTCGGACACGACCTCCGAAAGGATCTCCTCATAGCTTCTGTCCGCGCTTATCGTAAAGAACTCGGTCACGGCGGGATCTCTCTCCCAGACCGCGAAGACCTTGCAGTCTTCCTCCGTGGTCTCCCGTATGATCAGGCGCTCCGTTTCAAGTGTCTTCAGGTTTTCCGGGATCAAAGTTCCTCACCTCCGGCGAAAACGTCCTTTGCAGCGTCGCATGACGCCTTTGCGTCTTTAACGTAATAATCCGCTCCGATCCTGCGCGCGTGGTCTTCGGTGAGGACAGCCCCTCCGGTCATTATCCTGCACCACGGAGCCTTCTCCTTTACCAGCGCTATGGTCTTCGCCATATTGGGAAGCGTGGTCGTCATGAGCGCTGAAAGCCCCAGGAGGCGGACGCCGTTCTTTATCACTGCGTCGACTATCACTTCCGGATCCACATCCTTTCCGAGATCGATGATCTCGTAGCCGTAGTTCTCCATGATGACCCGCACGATGTTCTTGCCGATGTCGTGGATATCTCCCTTAACGGTCGCGATCACTACCTTCTCGCTCGAGGCGCGTTCCCCGTCCTCTGCGCTCATGTGCTCCTTCACGAGATCAAAGGCGGCTCCCGCCGTATTCGCGGTCACTATGAGCTGGGGGATGAAGATGCGGCCCTTCTCAAAGTCGTCGCCTGCCCTGTCCAGCACAGGGATAAGGACCTTCTCTATAACTTCGAGAGGCTCTTTGGTCTCGAGCTCCGAACGGGTAAGATCCAGGACCTTGCCTGTCATTCCTTTTCTGACAGCGTCGTCGAGCGGGCTGAGCGCTGCTCCCTGAGTCTTCTGCTGCTGCGTCGCTGCCTGCGGTTCGGCCGTATTCGGCTGATCTCCCGCGTGCTTATCGATATATGCCGCGGCGCCTTTGTCAATGCCTGCGATCAGCTTATACACGTCGATCGCGCTTGTCATCCCTGCGTCGCCCGGATCTATGATCGCGAGGTCGAGTCCGGATACCAGCGCCATCTGCAGGAAGTTGCGGTTTATCAAAGGCCTGTTCGGAAGCCCGAAAGAAATGTTGGACACTCCGAGATTGGTCTTAAGGCCCATGTCCTTCAGCTTGCCGAGGGCCGTAAGGGTGTTCGCCGCGTTCTCCTGCTCCGCTGACACTGTGAGCGTAAGCGGGTCTATGTATATATCCCTCCTCGGGATGCCGTATTTCTCCGCTTCGCATGCGATGCGCGAAGCTATCTCCAGCCTCTTTTCCACGGTCTTAGGGATCCCCTCCTCGTCAAGGGTGAGCCCTACCACCGCCGCGCCGTACTTTTTGACCAGAGGAAGCACGGTATCGAGAGACTTGCGCGAACCGTTCACGGAATTTACTATGGCTTTTCCGCAGTACGCCCTTAAAGCGGCTTCGAGGACTTCCGGCTTACCGCTGTCCAGCATGAGAGGTTTGGTGACAACGCCGTCAAGTGTCCTGATCACAGACGTCATCATCTCTTTCTCGTCTATCTCGGGAAGCCCGGTATTGACGTCGAGGATGTCGGCTCCCTGATCGGCCTGGGCCGACGCGAGCGAGAGGATGTGATCCATGTCGCCGTTTCTGTATGCTTCTTTAAGCTTTTTCTTTCCTGTGGGGTTGATCCGCTCGCCTACTATGACCGGTCCGCTTATCTCCACGACTTCTTCAGGCGTGCAGACGGCGGCAGGAAGTTCTTTGCAGGGAGATGCGGGTATCAGCCCGCCCGCCGCTTCGCGGAGCGCTTTGATGAAGGACGGATCGGTTCCGCAGCAGCCGCCCATGAACTTGACACCGAGAGCCGGGAAACCGGTCGAAAGCGCCGCGAAAGACTTGCCGTCGAGCCCGTACTCTCCGGATTCTGGATCCGGGAGCCCCGCGTTGGGTTTTGCGATCAAAGGAAGATCGGTCCAGCGCGACAGTTCTTCGATTATCGGCAGGACTTCCGCGGGACCGAGCGAACAGTTCACACCTATGGCAGAAACGCCGAGCCCCTGGAGTATCAGGGCCATAGACGCTACCGTGGTCCCCGTGAAGGTGCGCATATCCTTCTCAAAGGTCATCGTGCATATCACAGGAAGATCGGTGTTTTCCACGGCTGCGAGGACTGCCGCCCTTAGCTCGCGGACGTCCATGAAGGTCTCCAGGCAGATGAGGTCTGCACCGGCTTCCTCGCCGGCAGTGACCTGTTTCCTGAAGGCCTCATACGCCTCGTCAAATGTCACGTTCCCGTTAGGCTCGACCAACACACCGAGAGGACCAATATCCAGCGCGGCAAGTATCTTCCTGTCCGCGCAGGCTTCGGCCGACGCCCTGGCGTTCGCGACGGCGGCTTTGATCAGTTCCTCCACCGTGTACTCCGTTCCGGCAAGCTTGTATTCGCTCACGCCGAAGCTGCAGGAAAGGATGATGTCCGATCCTGC
>JAFWFF010000171.1 GCA_017515765.1 Bacillota bacterium
ACGCATGGAGCAAATGCGCTCTCGGATGGGTCAGGCCAACGGTGGTACAGAACGGGCAGTATGCCGTCCAGAGCGTGCAGGGGAACTACAACGTCCTCATGGTCCAGACCAGCAATCTGAACGAGTACTATCTGATAGAGAACCGCCAGTACACAGGCTGGGACAAGGGTCTGGCCAACTACGGGTATTACAGCGACTACGCTTCCAACGGCGGACTGATCTTCTGGCATATCGACGACGCGGTATACGATCAGTACGACTTTGCCAATGAGGTCAACGTGAAGAACCACAGGCCCGCTGTGATGCCTCTCTATCCGGAGACCACTACGGGTTCCACGTCCGGAACGTTCACGTTTATCGGCAAGCTGCCCTATGAGTGGAAATACAGGCCGTTCTGGAGCTCCAGCCTCTGCAGCGCGGTTACCGGGCAGACCAGCATCACTCTCCCGATGTACAACGGCTCCGATAATCCGAGCTCCAGGAAGTCCACCGGCATAAGCTGCAAGTTCCTCTCCAACTCCGGGACCAGCATCACGGTGCAGTTCAGCGGCACGGTCAAAGCCGCATATGTGGACAGGATCGCGGGCTCCAACAGATACGAGACCGCCATCATCGGCGCAGACCGCCTGAGGAACGACATGGGCGTCTCCTCTTTCAGCAACATAGTCATCGCCAGCGGCAAAGACTACGCTGACGCACTCGCGGGATCCTACCTGGCAGTGAAGACCAACGCGCCGATACTCCTCGTGAACAGCAACACCGTCAAGCAGGTAGCTTCGTACGTCAAGACCAATATGTCTTCGTCCGGAACGGTATTCATCCTCGGAGGAACGGGAGCTGTCCCGTCGACGATGGAGAGCGCGCTCTCTGGAGTAGGGGTCAGCTCAAGCAGGATCAAGAGGCTCGCGGGAGCGAACAGATATGAGACCAATATCGAGATACTGAGGTACTGCGGCGTGAGCGGAAAGGATCTGCTGATCTGCTCCGGCAAAGGCTACGCGGACGCGCTGTCTGCTTCGTCCCTTGGAAAGCCGATATTCCTGACCAACAACTCTGCGCTGACCACAGCTCAGAAATCATTTCTGAACTCCTACGGATCGCAGATCAACTACTTCTACGCCATAGGCGGAGACGGAGTGATCTCCAACAATACCGCATGGGATATATATAACTATTACGATCCGAACTTCGACAGATACAATGACGATCCGTCATCCGCAAGGATCAGGCGTGTCTCCGGAGCCAACAGGTACAAGACTTCGGTAGCGGTCGCAAACGTGTTCTACTATCAGCCGGAGAAGATCTTCCTCGCCTACGGGAAGAACTATCCGGACGGACTGTCCGGCGGACCTGTAGCTTACAGGGCAGGCGCCCCGATGATCCTCGTTACCGACTCCAACAGAGACGACGCGAGGACCTACGTGACCGGCACTGCGTACTCCAAGTACTGCACGGTCATGGGCGGAACAGCGCTCATCAGCGACAGGACAGCTTACTATATCCTCGGAAGATAGGCATAATTCATTCGGGAAGACCCCGGCAGAATACGGAGGCAGGAAATGGCGATCTTTGACGGACAGAGAAAATTCGGATTCGGAATGATGCGGCTCCCGCTCACCGATCCGGATGACAACGGATCGATAGATATTGAGAAGACCAAAGAAATGGTCGACGCGTTCATGGCGGCGGGGTTCACCTATTTCGACACCGCCTGGATGTATCACAATCATAAGAGCGAGAGAGCCGCGAAAGAAGCGCTCGTGGACAGATACCCGAGAGATTCCTTTACCCTGGCGACCAAGCTCCACTGCGGGTTCTTCGAGACGGAAGAAGAGCGCGACAAGGTCTTTGAGGAGCAGCTCCGGAAGACCGGCGCCGGATACTTTGATTACTATCTGATCCATGACGTGAACCACGGCTCGATAGAGAAATACGAGAGGCTTAAATGCTTCGATTTCATCCGCCGGAAGAAGGAGGAAGGCCTGATAAGGCATATCGGGTTCTCCTGCCACGACCACGCCGATTTCCTGGACAAAGTCCTGAACGATCATCCCGAAACGGAATTCGTCCAGCTCCAGATCAACTATCTGGACTGGGAGAGCGAGGGGATCCGGGCAAAGGAAACATATGAGACTGCAGAAAAGCACGGAGTCCCCGTCATAGTGATGGAACCGGTCAAAGGCGGCACGCTCGCGAACGTGCCGCCGGCGGCCGGGGAGACGTTCAGGCGCGCGGACCCCGATGCGTCGCCCGCTTCGTGGGCGATCCGCTGGGCAGCCAGCCTGGACAACGTCAAAATGGTCCTCTCGGGCATGAGCAGCCCGGAGCAGATGGCCGACAACCTTTCGTTCATGGGGGATTTCAAGCCACTGACTGAAAGCGAGAAGATCACGGTCGACAACGTCGTCAGGATCATCAACGACAATATCGCGATACCCTGCACAGCATGCTCGTACTGCACGGAAGGATGCCCGATGAGCATCCCGATCCCGAAGTACTTCTCCCTCTACAACGCAGACCTGCAGGAGAGCGAGAAGAAACCCTGGTACACACAGGAAGAGTATTACGAGATGCTGACCAAAGAGCACGGCAAGGCGAGCGACTGCATAGGCTGCGGCCAGTGCGAGTCGATCTGCCCCCAGCATCTGCCGATAATAGAGAATCTGAAACTGGTTGCAGAGAGGTTTGAGTAGTGGATAAGAGAAAGATTGGAGTCCTGACGAGCGGCGGAGACGCCCCCGGAATGAATGCCGCGATACGCTGCGCCGTGCGCGTGGGCTGCGACCTGGGAATGGAGATCTACGGCATCGAGAGAGGCTACGAAGGCCTGCTCGAAGGCGCCATCTTCCCGATGGACCGCAATTCCGTGGCAGACATACTTCATAAGGGCGGCACCATGCTCGGAACGGCGAGAAGCGAGAGATTCAAGACCGAGGAAGGGCTCGACCGCGCCGCGGAGATCCTGGACACGTTCGGGATCGACGCTTTGATAGTCATCGGAGGAGACGGCAGCCTCACCGGGGCAAGGGAACTGTCGGAGCGCGGGATCACGGTGATGGGGATCCCCGGTACCATAGACAACGACCTGGGCTTCACTGACGTCACGGTCGGCTTCGACACGGCGGTAACGACCTGCCTCGAGGCGATAAGCAAGATAAGGGACACTTCGTCCGCGCATAACCGCGTATTCGTCATCGAGGTCATGGGCAGGGACTGCGGCGACATAGCGCTGTATTCCGGACTTGCCGGAGGCGCCGAGACCGTGCTGATCCCAGAGCTCCCATACGACGTCAACGAGATCTGCAAGAACATCATCCAGAGCTCGAACAGAGGCAAACAGCACCACATAATAATCAAATCCGAAGGCGTCGGCATCTCTTCCATGGAGCTCGCCGAGGAGATCGAGCGGAAGACCGGGAGAGAGACCCGGGTGGTGGTGCTCTCATACCTGCAGCGCGGAGGAACGCCGACGTCCACAGACAGGCTCGCGGCGACTTTGATGGCGGAGAAGGCGGTAAAGCTGCTGGCTGAGGGATCGGACAGCAAAGCCATCGGCATGGTCCACGGCGAGATCGTCGCGTTCGACATCGAGGAAGCCCTCACGATCAAAAGAGAAACGGTAAAAACGATATACGACCTCATAGGCGTATTGGCAAAATAGGACAACAGGGAATGCAGATAATAGACTTTAAAGAAGACGGCAGGATCTCGACAGAGATCAAAAGAATAATAATACTCACCATAGGCGCGGCTATCTCGGCGTTCAATATGAGCTGCTTCGTATCCGCGGGCGGTCTATACCCGTCCGGGATCTCGGGGATATCCTTCCTGGTGCAGCGCATATTCGGAAAGTTCGCCGGGCTTGCCATACCGTTTTCGGCACTGTACCTGCCGCTGAACATCATTCCGATAATCATCGGGTTCAAATTCATAGGGAAGAAGTTCACGATCTATTCCCTGTACTATACGGTGCTGGTCTCGGTGCTCACGGATATCATCCCGAAGATCAACATAACGGACGACATCCTCCTGATATGCCTCTTCGGCGGCATCATCGGCGGCGCGGCGGGTTCGATCCCCCTCTTTGTCGGGGCGAGCGGCGGCGGCATCGACTTCATCTCGATCTACTTCGCGGAGAAGAAGGGCAGGGACGTCTGGAACTACATACTGGCCTTCAACGTGTGCATCCTCTTCATCGCGGGCATTTTGTTCGGACTTGACAAGGCGATGTACTCGGTCATCTACCAGTTCTGCTCGACCCAGGTGCTGAAGATGGTCTACAGGAACTATCAGAAGCACACTTTGCTCGTCATAACGGACAAGACCGACGAGGTCTACGAGAAGATCAGCCAGATGACCAAACACGACGCGACCCTCTTCAAGGGGACCGGCTGCTACCTCGGAGCCGAGCGCAAGATGCTTTACTCCGTGATCGGAAGCGACGAGGTCCAGAAGGTTATCAAAGCGGTCAACGACATCGATCCGGACGCCTTCATCAACATCCTGAGGACAGAGAGCGTGGAAGGCAGATTCTATCAGAAACCAAAGCATTGACGGATAAAGCTTCAGGCAGCGTATGGAAGACAAGAGACCACTGAAAAGAAGAATATTCGAGATAATCCAGATCGGCTCGGTCGAGGACACCCCGAGCAAAGCCTTCGACATCATCATCGCCACGGTCATAATAGTGAACGTGCTCGCGATGTTCCTGGAGACCTTTGACCAGATGGCGAGGTTCAAGCCGGTGTTCGACGTGATAGAGCTCGTCGCCATCATCGTGTTCTGCGCCGAATACATCCTCAGGATCTGGACCGCGGACATACTGTACCCGGACGAGAGCAGGGGGAAGGCCATACTGAGATATATCTCCTCCTTCGAGGGCGTGATCCAGCTCGGCACGATACTCCCGTTCTACTTCTTCTCGGGCTTCGTTGTGTTCAGGATGCTCAGGGTGGTGAGGATATTCCACCTGTTCAGGATCAACTCCAAGAGCGACTCCTTCGAGGTCATCACTTCCGTACTGTACGAGAAGCGCAACCAGCTCATGTCGTCGGTGTTCATCATCATAGTGCTGATGTTCGCTGCTTCGATCTGCATGTACAGCGCGGAACATGAGGCGCAGCCCGACGTGTTCAAAAACGCGTTCTCAGGCATCTGGTACAGCGTCTCGACGATCCTCACGATCGGTTACGGCGACCTGAGCCCGATAACGATAGTCGGGCGGATCATGGGCATTTTGCTCGGGTTCCTGGGAGTGGGGCTCGTAGCGATCCCGACAGGCATCATATCCGCGGGCTTCGTCGAACAGTACACCCAGTTCCAGAACAGCAGGACCACGCTGGACGACATAGACCTGAGAACCATCGAGACTGACATCGACAGCAAATTCATAGGGCTTACGGTACGCGAGATCAACGACGCCTACGGTACCGCGGTAGTCATGGCGAAGCGCAGGGGGATCAATATAGTCCCCAACGAAGACTACCGTGTCGAACTGGGCGACGAACTCATAATCTTCGATAAATAGCACCCGGTGCCGGCGCCGGGACATCCGGCGGCGCGACTAGAGAAAGGAAGAGAATTATGTATCTGGACGGAAAGATCTACATGGGACTCGCTGACGGGGAAAGAGTATACATGCATCTCCCGATGTGCAACCGGCACGGCCTTATAGCCGGCGCGAGCGGCACGGGCAAGACGGTCACCATGAAGTGCATGGCAGAGTCTTTTGCAGACGCGGGCGTTCCGGTCTTCTTCTGTGACGTCAAAGGCGACGTATCCGGCATCGTCCAGGCGGGCGACCAGAACGAGGGGATGGAGAAGCGGATCGACAAGTTCGGCATCCGCGAAGACTTCAGGTACAAGCCGTATTCGGCGACCTTCTGGGATATCTACGGCGAGAACGGACATCCGGTCAGGGCTACGGTCTCCGACATGGGGCCTGAGCTCATCTCCAGGATCCTCGGGCTCACCGAAGCCCAGCAGGGAGTGCTGAACATTTTGTTCAAAATAGCAGACGACCGCGGCCTCAAGCTCATCGACCTGAAAGACCTGAAGGCAATGATAGCCTACGTCGGCGAGCATAAGGAAGACTATATCCTGACCTACGGGAACATCGCCCAGCAGTCGCTCGGCGGCATACTGAGGGCTTTGCTCCCGCTGGAGACCCAGGGCGGCGATCTGTTCTTCGGAGAGCCGGATCTGGACATCATGGACTGGATCAGGTGGGACATCAACGGGAACGGGATGATCAACCTCCTGGACTGCGTCAAGCTGGTCAACAACCCCAAGCTGTATTCGACCTTCCTGCTCTGGATGATGGCGGAGCTGTTCGAGAAGCTGCCGGAAGCCGGCGACCTGGACAAGCCGAGGCTGGTGTTCTTCTTCGACGAGGCGCACCTCCTGTTCAGCGACGCTCCTTCGGTCCTTGTCCAGAAGATCGAGCAGGTCGTAAAGCTCATAAGATCAAAGGGCGTGGGCATCTATTTCGTGACCCAGAGCCCCGGAGACATACCGAACAGCATTCTCGCGCAGTGCAGCAACAGAGTCCAGCACGCGCTGAGGGCATACACTCCGGCAGAACAGAAGGTGGTAAAGGCTACTGCGCAGGCTTTCCGCGAGAACCCGAACTTCAAGGCTGAAGACGTGATCACGGAGCTCGGAGTCGGTGAAGCGCTGGTGTCCTTCCTGGACGAGGAAGGCATCCCGCAGATAGTCCAGAAGACCAAGATCATCTGCCCGCAGAGCCGGATGGCCCCGGCGGATCCGGCGGTGAGAAGCGCAGCGTTCATGGCCGACGGAATGACCAAATACGACGTGATGATCGACAGCGTATCCGCTTACGAGCTCATCCAGGACCAGAAGGCGAAGGACGAGGAAGCCGCGAGGCTCGCGGCGGAGCGCGAAGCCTTTGAGAAGGAGAAGGCGGAGTTCGAGAAGCAGAAGCAGAAAGAAGCCGAGAAGGCCGCGAAGGAGGCCGAGAAGGCGGCGGAAAGAGCCGCCCGCGAGGAGCAGAAGAAAAGGGAGCGCGAAGAGGCCGCCGCGCGCAAGAGGCAGGAGCAGCTCCGCAACAAGCTCCAGACCAAAGCTGTCAACGAAGGCGCCAAGATCCTTAGAGGCCTCCTGAAGAACGCTCTGAAAGGCTGATGAGATGCAGATGATCGATCTGGAAAAACTGACCGCCGCTCATCCGGAAGTTGCCCGCATGGCGGCAGGCGAAGAGATATTCTGGAAGAATCCTCTTGCCGGAACGGCGTGTGAGAGCAGGTTCACCGACGCGGACATAGACGACGCTGAGGCGAGGCTCCTCCGGTTCTCCGCATTCATCATGAAGGCCTTCTCGGAGACCGGACCGGCAAAGGGCATCATAGAATCCGCGCTTCCCGAGATCCCTTTGATGAAAGAGATCCTGGAGAAGGAAGCGGGGTGCAGGATACCCGGACGCCTTTTCCTGAAGCAGGACAGCCATCTGCCGATCTCCGGCTCGGTAAAGGCCAGGGGCGGGATCTATGAAGTCCTGAAGTTCGCTGAGAAGGTCGCCGTTGAGAGGGGCCTTCTTACGGAGCCGCTGGAGGAGTGCGACTACTCGCTTTTCGCGGGTGAGGAGTTCCGCCGCGTGATGAGTGAGTACGGGATGGCGGTCGGGTCCACCGGCAACCTCGGTCTCTCGATAGGGATCATGGGAGCCGCGCTGGGATTCAGGACGACCGTCCATATGTCACATGACGCCAGGCAGTGGAAGAAGGACCTTCTCAAGTCAAAAGGCGTGAACGTCATAGAATACGAGGGCGACTACGGCAAGGCGGTCGCGGAGGGAAGGAAGCTGGCTGAGGCCGATCCCAAATGCCACTTTGTTGACGACGAGAATTCAGCCGACCTGTTCCTGGGATACGCAGTGGCTGCGAGGCGCCTTAAGGCTCAGCTCGATTCCCTGGGCATCGCGGTGGACGAAGAACATCCGCTCTATGTATACATCCCCTGCGGGGTGGGCGGCGCGCCGGGAGGCGTATGCTTCGGGCTCCGGAGGACCTTCGGAAAAGCCGCGCACGTGTATTTCGCCGAGCCGGTCAAAGCGCCCTGCGTGACGCTCAGCCTGATCACGGGCCTTCATAACAATATTTCAGTCGAAGACATAGGCCTCGACGGAAAGACCGAGGCCGACGGGCTGGCAGTCGGAAGAGCTTCCGGACTGGTGACCGGAGAGGTCGGAGGGATAGTGGAAGGCTGCTTTACGGTCAGGGACGAGAGGCTGTTCGGATGGCTGAAGGGCCTGGCGGCTTCGAGCGGCATAAAGATCGAACCTTCAGCCTGCGCGGGATTCCCCGGACCAGGGCTCGTATGCCTTGATCGAGAGGTCCCGGAGACCGCCGTCCATATTCTCTGGGCGACCGGCGGCGGAATGGTGCCGGAGCAGGAAATGGCAAAATACCTTGAGTTTTAGCGAGGAAGAATACCGAAATGAGAAAACTGTTTGAAAGCAAATACTTCAAGATCGGCCTGACGTTCTTCGCCGCGGGGGCTTTGCTGATCATCCTGTTCCAGATGGTGACCGCCTTCTCCGGATTCAGACATGGACTGCAGTCGGTGATCCGGGTGATATCACCTTTCATCTACGGATTCGTGATGGCGTACCTGCTGAACCCGGTCTACAATTTCGTGACCAGGAACCTCTACAAGCTGACCAAGAACACGTTCAAGACCCATAAAAGGGCTTTTGGCTTCTCCAAGGCCATAGCCACCATCGTGGCGCTGGTGATCTTCCTCGGCGTAGTGATCGGCCTCATGGCGCTGGTAATACCGCAAATAGTGTCGAGCATCACAGGCATCATTGACGCCATGCCGGGCCGCATGGCGCAGCTGAACACTTTGATCGTCAGGATCACGTCCAATATGGAGAACCGCGAGATCGCCGCGCAGATCATGGAGTTCTGGGAGAACGCCGAGGACAGGATCATCGACTGGGCAAAGGATACGCTCATGCCCGGGCTGGGCGTCATAATGCAGAAGATCTCGAGCCGGGTCATCCTCACGCTCAAGACCCTGCTCAACCTGATCATCGGAGTGATCGTCTGCGTCTACTTCCTGAACGGGAAGGATAAGTTCAAGGCGCAGATCAAGAAAGTCATAACCGCCCTCTTCCGGAGGGACACAGCCAACGAGATCTTCGAATTCGGCAACTACGCACATCACGCGTTCGGCGGCTTCATCACAGGAAAGATCATCGACTCCATCATCATAGGGGTGATCTGCTTCATATCGATGTCGATATTCAGGCTGCCTTATCCGCTCCTGATCAGCGTCATCGTCGGAGTGACCAATATCATACCCTTCTTCGGACCGTTCATCGGCGCGGTGCCGTCCGCTCTGATCATTCTGATGGTCAGCCCGATCCAGGCACTCTACTTCCTGATCCTGGTGATCATCCTGCAGCAGCTGGACGGAAATATCATCGGCCCTGCGATCCTCGGGAACTCGACGGGTCTCTCCAGCTTCTGGGTGCTGTTCTCGATCGTGATCTTCGGCGGGCTGTTCGGGCCGGTCGGCATGATCATAGGCGTCCCGGTGTTCGCGGTGATCTACTACTATGCAGGCAAGTGGATCCGCAAGAGGCTCAGGAACAAAGGCCTTGAGGACAGGACTGAAGAGTACGAGGAATACAACGAATACGATTTTGGCAGAAAGGAGATCCGCGATGAGAAGGATCGATAACGCGCCAATGTCAAAATATACGAGCTTCAGGGCAGGCGGGACCGCCAGGCTCCTCGTGATACCGGAGACCGTGGAGGAACTGTCTTCCGCCCTGCGCGAGGCGGCTTCTTCCGGAGATCCCTGGCTCCTTCTGGGGAACGGCTCCAACACCCTCTTCCTTGACGGCGAGTTCCCCGGCACAGTGATAATGCCCGAACTCGGCGGGACGATAGAGGTGCTGGACAGCGGAGTCATCAAAGCGTCCGCGGACGCTCTCCTCTCAAGGCTCGCGCGCGCCGCGGCCGCGAATTCCCTCACGGGGCTCGAGTTCGCGGGAGGCATCCCTGGAAGCGTAGGCGGAGGCGTTTTCATGAACGCCGGAGCCTACGGCGGCGAACTTAAGGACTGCATAGTGTCTGCTGACGTACTGATGCCGCCTGAGTTCGAGCTTAAGACTCTCAGCCGGGAAGAACTGGATCTCGGCTACAGGCATTCCGCGCTACAGGAGAACGGAGCGGTCGTCGTGAGCGCGGCATTTGCTCTCGAGAAGGGCGACAGGGCTGAGATAGACGCGAAGATGGCCGACCTCGCTGCGAGAAGGTCCGAGAAGCAGCCGCTTGAATACCCGAGCGCGGGAAGCTTCTTTAAGAGGCCGCCCGGACAGTTCGCCGGGAAGCTCATCCAGGACGCGGGGCTAAAGGGCCTTAGGGTAGGCGGAGCGCAGGTGTCGGAGAAGCATTCCGGATTCATAATCAACGCAGGGAACGCGACCGCGACTGATATAGTAGACCTGATGCACGCGGTACAGGACAGGGTGCTCGAGCTCTACGGAGTGCTGCTGGAACCGGAAGTAAGGCTCATCGGCCCTGACTACGGAAAGAAGGACTGAACTTATGGATAAGATGGAGGCTGTGCTGATCACAGGCCTTTCGGGGGCGGGAAAGACCAGCGCGATGGAGTGGTTCGAAGACCAGGGCTACTACTGCGTTGACAATATGCCGCCCGCTTTGATACAGGAATTCATAGACCTCGGCATGGCGTCGAAGAAGCGGATCGCCAAAGCCGCTTTTGCCTGCGACGTCCGCGGCGGCGAGTTCTTCGACGAGCTGAAGGAGTGCATAAGCAGGCTCAGGAAACGCGAAGACGTGCGCTTCAGGGTGCTCTTCCTCGAAGCCAGCGAGCGCGCTTTGGTCAAGCGATACAATGAGACCCGCCGCAACCACCCGCTGGCCGCGGGACCGGTGACCAGGGAAGTCATAACCACTGAGAAGGCCAGGCTCAAGGAGATAAGGGATCTTTCCGAGATCATAATCGACACCACGAACATGAAGGTCAGCGGCCTGAAGGCCGAGATCGACCGGGTCATAAACGCGGGCGG
>JAFWFF010000172.1 GCA_017515765.1 Bacillota bacterium
CGAGCTTATCGAATTCAGCCCTGATCTCGGCCAGGAAAGCCGGATCGCTCAGCACGTCCTCCGCGGTGCGGACAAAGGCCTTCGCGACTATGAACATCTGCTCGTAGCCGTAATCGGAGTCCGCGCCGTCTCTGAGCTCCGGGGTGTGGAGCGCGACGTTCGGGTCTCCGACGACGTCGAACCACTGGTGCACGCATGGGCATCTATAGCTCACGTTTCCGATATCGGAAGAGCCGGTGTTCTCGCGTTTGTTGATCGGGCCGGTCACTCCGTACTCGTGGGTATGCTCGATGACTCTGGCCGAAAGCGTCTCGTTCGTCGAGAGATTATCGTAATATCCCTCGAAGTTCGTTATCTTGAGCTCCGCGCCGGTCGCGAGGGCGGCAGCTCTCGCGCAGTTCTGGACTCTCTCGCTGAAGGCTCTGCAGTATTTGGAGTCCTCAGCCCTGATGTAGAACTCGCAGCTCGCGTAGTCCGGGACTATGTTCGCTGCTTTCCCACCGTCGCGGATTATGCCGTGGACCCTCGCGGTCTGGACGGTGTGCTGGCGGAGCGCGTCGATGTTCCTGAACGTGAGGAGCACGGCGTTCAAAGCGTTGATCCCCTGTTCCGGGGAAGCCGCGGCGTGGGACGCCCTGCCGAAGAATTCGAACTTCTGGGAGTCGATCGCCATCATATTGCTGCTGGCCGCGTGCATACCGGCGGGATGGCCCATGATAGCGACTGCGAGATCGTCGTAGTATCCGGCGTCTGCCAGGGCACATTTCCCGCCCATCGTCTCCTCCGCGGGAGCTCCGATCACTCTGACCTCGCCGCCCAGCTCGTCTATCGCTTCCTTGAGCGCGATAGCGCAGCAGCAGGCCAGCGTTCCTATCATATTGTGACCGCAGGCGTGGCCCATTCCGCGGAGCGCGTCGTACTCGGCCAGATAGCCGATGGCCGGACCCGGTTTTGATCCCTTGTAGCTGGCGATGAACGCCGTCGGCATATCGCACTGCCCGGTCTCAACGCTGAAGCCGTGCTTCTTCAGAAGCCCGGTCAGAAGTTCGACCGAATGGAACTCCTCGTTTCCGAGCTCCGGGTTCTCATGGATCTCGTGCGAGATCGCCCTTATCTCCTGCCGCAGTTCGTCAACTCTTTCGGTGATATCTCTCATTCTGCAAGCACCTCCCTGCTTAAACCTTTCCCATTATCTCGACGGAAGCCCCGCAGGTCTCCTCCAGGATCTTCCGAATCTCTTCCAGCCTCTCGTCCGACGGAGCGCTGAACTCCCTCGGGACGCCTCCTATATGCCTCTTCTTGGACACTCCCAGGATGTGGTACGCGAGGAGCGTCACCCGTTTCAGGCCGTGCTCGCGGTAGTATTCCGCGGTCCTTCCTATGATGTCATCCGTATCGTTTACGCCGGCGATCAAAGGCATCCGCATCAGGATCTTCGGCTTAAGCTCCGGATCCGAGGCCAGGCGCTCCAGGTTCTCCAGTATCAAAGCATTGTCCCGCCCCGTATACTCACGGTGGATCTCCGGGTCTATCGACTTCATATCGTACAGCACGTCCGTAACGTTGGGATATGAAGCG
>JAFWFF010000173.1 GCA_017515765.1 Bacillota bacterium
AGGCAACGACTATTCTTGAGAGGCGCGCCTTGAGATCGGTGATTGACGAGGAGAGGCAGAATACCGCCATAATCTCACTCGCGACCGTGATATCAAAGCCGTCTTCTCTCGGTGTGCCGTTGAATTTGCCGCCCAGACCGTCAACCACGAAGCGGAGCTGTCTGTCATTCATATCAACACAGCGCTTCCAGGTGATTCTTCTGGGGTCTATATTGAGTGAATTGCCCTGCTGGATGTGATTGTCGAGCATCGCGGCGAGCAGGTTGTTTGCCGCGCCTATCGCGTGGAAGTCGCCTGTGAAGTGCAGGTTGATATCCTCCATCGGCACCACCTGGGCATAGCCGCCTCCGGCAGCGCCGCCTTTGATACCGAAGACGGGTCCGAGGGAGGGCTCCCTCAGGGCTACCATGACGTTCTTTCCGATCTTTCTGAGTCCGTCGGCGAGTCCGACCGACGTGGTCGTCTTGCCTTCTCCGGCGGGCGTCGGGGTGATCGCGGTGACCAGGATCAGCTTGCCGTCTTTGACTTTCGCCTTATCCTTCAGAAGGGCAAAGTCTATCTTCGCCTTGTAGTTTCCGTACTGTTCCAGATACTTTTCATCGATACCCGCAGTTTTCGCGACCTCGGTGATCTTCTGCTTCTCACACGCCTGAGCGATCTCAATGTCGGATTTGTATGCCATTCTGCACCTCCATGCAATCATCTAAAACTACGCTATGAGTATAACATCAGGAAAACGCCTGTTAAATACTGAATTTTGTTAAAACAGCATTCACTTTGCCTTTATGTCCGCTATCCCGGCGTAGGACGTCAGCACTACCGAAGCCACCGACGCAGCTGTCTCAAGTGCGAGCCTCGTGACCTTCAGCGGGTCGATTATCCCGGCCTTCATCATATTCACGTACTTCATGGTCGCGGCGTCAAAGCCCATGCCCGGCTTGCGCCTCATGACCGAAGCCACGACGGTGCCCGGGTCCGTCCCGGCATTCTTCGCGACCTGGAAACAGGGCTTCTCGAGAGCGCGGGCGAGTATCAGGGCGCCTTCCCTCTCGTCTCCCTCCAGCTCCGCTGCCGCGGCCTTTACCGCCGGGACCGCATCGATCAAAGCCGTTCCGCCGCCCGGGACTATCCCCTCCTGGATGGCGGCTCTCGCGGCGTTTATGGCGTCCTCTATCCTGAGCTTCTCGTCCTTTATCGCCACGTCCGTATCTCCGCCCGCCTGGATGACGGCAACTCCGGATACGAATTTGGCGAGCCTCTCTTTGTAGCGCTCTCTGTTGAACTCGTAGTCGGTCGTCTCCACCAGGTGGCGAAGCTCTTTGACGCGAGCCTCCACGACCTCCGGATCGCCCTTCGCATCGGTAATCACCGTTTGTTTTCTGGCGACAGTCACGTGGCCGGCCGTGCCGAAGTCTTCGAGCTTCACGTCAGCCAGCTCGTCGCCCTTCTCTTTGGAAACAAAGCGTCCGCCTGTCTGAAGGGCCAGGTCTTCCATCCTCCATCTGCGTCCCTCGCCGTACATCGGGGGCTCGACGCAGACGATCTTCATGTCGCCTTCGATCGTGTTCCTCAGGATGATGCCCATTGCCTCGCCGGAGACTTCCTCTGCTATTATCAGCATGTCGCGGTCCTGCTCGGCCGCGAGGATCAGGATATCGACTATGTCGTGAGCCGTGGACAGTTTGAAGTCGGTGATGAATATATACGGGTCGTAGAGCTCGCAGGTCCCCGTGTCGCGGTTCGTGATCATGCGCTCGTTCATGAAGCCCTTCTCAAAGACTATCCCTTCGCGCACCTCAAGCTCCGCCCTTCCGCTCCTGGACATGGTGTCTACGCTGACCACTCCCTCCAGGCCTACCCGGTCAAAGGCTTCGCCGATCATCTCGCCGATCTCCGGTTTCTGGCAGGATATCGCTGCGACCTGGGATATCTCCCTGCGGGTGTTGACCGGTACCGCCATCTCCCTGAGCGCTCCGACAGCCGCTTCCACGCCCCTGTCTATACCGCGTTTAACGGCCAGTGGGTGAGCCCCCGCGACCACAATGTGGATACCTTCCTCGAGTATCGCCTGCGTGAGTATCACCGCTGTCGTCGTGCCGTCTCCGGCCTCCTCGTTGGTGCGGACCGCGGCTTCCTTCAGCAGTTCTGCCCCCATATTCTCATAGGAATCGGGAAGCGCTATGCTCCTCGCGATCGTTACTCCGTCATTCGAAACGTATATCGGTGCTCCGGGCTGCGCGGGAAGTGTGGGATCCGTCGCCCCGGACGCCTCGTGCAGGTTCGGCGGCTGATACATCAAAGCGTTCCGGCCCTTAGGCCCGAGCGTGATCTTCACCGCCCCGGCCAGCTTGTCCATTCCGGCGACAAGGCCTTTCCTGAGCTCTTCATCAAAAATTATATCTCTTGCCATACGGTATTCCTCCGGTCTCTCGCTGTCAGTCATGATAATTATATCATGGGCATTGGGCTTTCCATATTGAAAAATTTAGGTATTTTGAGTACAATTATTAGCGGCGGGACGCCCGCCGTGATCCGCGCGTCTTAACTGTTTTTTGACAAAAAGGAGATTGAAATGGCACAGGTAGATCTGAGCAGATACGGTATCACCGGAGCGACTGAGATAATCCACAACCCGTCCTACGAGTTCCTCTTCGAGGAAGAGATGAAGCCGGGACTCGAGGGCTTTGACAAGGGGCAGCTCACGGAGCTCGACGCCGTGAACGTTATGACCGGCGTCTACACCGGCCGCTCCCCAAAAGATAAATTCATTGTGATGGACGAGAACTCCAGAGACACCGTCTGGTGGACCACCCCGGAGTATCCCAACGACAACCACGTTGCCAGCCAGGAGACCTGGGCAGCCGTAAAGAAGATCGCTGTCGAACAGCTCTGCGGCAAGCGCCTCTTCGTGATGGATGCCTTCTGCGGCGCCAACAAAGACACCCGCATGGCAATCCGCTTCATCATGGAAGTCGCCTGGCAGGCCCATTTCGTAAAGAATATGTTCATCCAGCCGACCGCCGAAGAGCTCGAAAACTTTGAGCCCGACTTCGTGGTCTACACAGCCTCCAAGGCGAAGGTCGAGAACTACAAGGAGCTCGGCCTCAATTCCGAGACAGCCGTCGTCTTCAACATCACCAG
>JAFWFF010000174.1 GCA_017515765.1 Bacillota bacterium
CGGCGCATGAACTCGGTCTTGCCTCCCAGATATTTGATGATACCCTTGTCGATCAGCTCTTTGCGGAATTCCAGCTGGATCATCTCCTCCGCCGGGACCAGCATCAGCCGGATTTTTCCGCACATCCCGTCCAGCGCGCCGGGTTCCTTCAGGGCTGCCGCAATGCCCACCATCTCCGCGCACTGGCAGTTGTGGCCGCAGCAGTGGGTCATGCCGTTCACGGACTCGGGATGGTTCGCTATGTCCAGAGCGTCGAGCTCACCGAAGACAGCTATCGTCGGGCCGGGCTTCCCCGTATCGGCGTCCGCCCAGAAACCCGGGATGTTTCCGAATCCCGGTACCTTCCCGGCAAGCTTCACATCATATCCGAGCTCCTTATATTTCTCCGCCAGATACTCATGCGCCTGCCATTCGGTGTATCCGGTCTGGGGATGCGCCCAGATCCAGCGCTCCGCGTCAAGTATAAGATCTCTGTGGTTATCGACGTTCCTGCAGATCTGTTTCTGTCTGTCGTTCATTTCAGCGGACCTCCTGTCTGTTCAAACCGCGGCGGTCTATGACATGGTCGGATATTTTTCCGCCCTGAATTCCTGGCTGTTCCTCTCGACTATCTCTATCTTCCGTCGGTATTTTTCCGCGTTCTCCGCGTCCCCCGCTTCCTCGTAGATCTCCGCGAGCAGCTTCATCGCGTCGGTATTGCTCGGCGAGAGCTTAAGGACTTCGCGGAGCGATCCGGCCGCAGCCTCAGGGTCCCCGAGCTCCAGCCTGCATATCCCCAGATAGAAGTGGAGCGGCCACCATTTGTTGAACCTGTCGTCATTCTCATACGGCTGCAGGATCGCGAGGCCGTCACTGTAGCGGCCCGCGAGGACATGGTTGTAGCCCTCCTCTATGCGGACCGGTTCCTTCAGCTTTTCCTGCCACCCGGCCACTTCTTTCCTGAGTTCCCCGATGTCCTCGTTCGCCGCGAGCGCCGGGTCCTTCTCCATGAATTCGTCAAAGGTCAGCTTCGCCTTGGTATAGAGGCCCAGGTTAAGATAAGCGTAGCCCAGGAAGTAGAAGCCCATCGGGAAGTCCGGCGCAGCGAGCGTCAGCTTCTCGAACGCTTCGAGCGCCTCTGCCTTGAACCTTCCGACGTAGTCCTCGGAATCCGCCGGGACGTCCATCCCTTCGGCGGCAGCCTTTGATACCTCTTCGTAAGCGTCCTTGCACGCCCTGCCGTAGCAGTACAGCGCGTCGACATTTTTCGGGTCCAGCATCAAAGCGCCCCTGAAGCTTATGCAGGCGCGCTCGAAATCTCCCTCCGAGGCCTGCTGCACCCCCTGCGCGACCAAAGCCTTCAAAAACTCCTCCCCGAAGCTCTTTTCGATATATCCCGCGTAGTTCTCACGGTATCTGAAACCCGGGTCGCAGCCGATGATCTCCGCCATCGCTCTCGCGATCTTAAGATTGGAAAGCTCGGCGAGGTCGGTCTTTTTGATCGGCACCGGCACTCCCTTCATAATGTCAAAAACGCCCGCCTTCTTCAGGTAGGCGTCTGACAGCTCGTCAAACAGATATTCTTCGGTATAGGGCTTGAGATACGCTCCTATCCTGTCTCTGATCTCTTCGCTCAATTTAAGGCTCCTTTAAAGCATTCTGAAACGTTCGTCCTTCATCAGGCTCTCGTCCGCGATGGCGGCTTCGAGCTGCTTTATCATCCTCTCGCGGTCTTTGGGGAGGTCTCCCCTGAGCGACACGTAGTTGGAGGCGTGGTTGCTCCTGAAGACGCAGGGCTTCATGTCATCCGGCACGTTTTCGAGGATCAGCTTCGCTTCCTCCAGGACTTCCTTCCCGCTCAGAAGCTCAAATCTTCCCTCGCGGATCTCCTCATATATCGGCGCGCGCCTCTCGACCATCAAAGTGAGGAGCGAGACGTACGAAGCGCCCATCTCCCCTATCACTTTCCCGGTCGCCTCGGCGTGTTCCCGCCAGAGTTCCCGTCCTCCCAGCCCGGAGATGAAGGTCACCGAGGTCTGTATCCCGGCGGCCTCCGCCTTCCGGACGGCAGCGGTCACCGCTTCGATGCTCTCGCCTTTGTTCATGCGCCTGAGCACCTCTGCGCTTCCCGACTCCGCCCCGATATACGCTATCCCTAGGCCTGCCTCAGCGAGAGCCCTGAGTTCTTCATCGGTCTTGTCCAGGATACCGCGGCTTCTGGAGTAGATCCCTACCCTGCTGCATTCAGGGAAAATCTCGCGTATGGGCCTAAGGATGTCCAGGAGCTTGCCTGCTGAGAGGCACATCGCGTCCCCGTCACAGAGGAAGATCCTGTCTATGCGCCTGTAATACGAGCGGCACTCCTTCAGGTCAGCTATGATCTCGTCGGGCTTCCTGACCCGGAAGCGCTTGTCCTTAAACATGCTGCAGAAGGCGCATTTGTTGTGGGAGCAGCCGATGGTCGCCTGTATGAGAAGACTGTAGGCCTCGCTGGGAGGCCTGTATATGTCGCCTTCGTACCGCATCGGTCAAAGCCGCCTTCCGGCGTCCTACATCCTCTCCGGAGCGTGGATGCCCAGAAGCGCTAGGCCGTTCTTAATGGCGGTTTTCGCGGCGGTCACGAGCGCCAGCTTGGCAACTCTCTCGTCTGCGTTGTCGCAGATGATGTGCTCGTCGTGATAGAAGCGGTTGAAGCTCTGCGCGATGTCGACATATGGCGCGCCACGAGGGACGGCTCATATCTCTCGCCCGCCTGCTCGATCACGCCCGGGAAGGCGTAGAGCAGCTTGA
>JAFWFF010000175.1 GCA_017515765.1 Bacillota bacterium
TAATGAACGCCGGTATATTATTGATCACGGAGGGCCCCACATGAACAGAAATCTTGACGAAAGACTGATGAGATACTGCATGATCGACACCACGTCGGATCCGCATAACGATACTGTTACGCCGTCCACGCAGAAACAGTTCGATTTAGCGAGACTGCTCTGCAAGGAGCTCACTGAGCTCGGCATGAGCAACGTGCGCCTCGATGAGGAACACTGCTACGTATACGCGACGCTCCCCGGAAACGTCGATAAACCATGTCCCACAGTAGGCTTCATCGCCCATATGGACACGGCGCCGGATTTCAGCGGTACGGGCGTTAAGCCCAGGATCATCGAGGACTTTGATGGTGAGGATATAGTGCTGAACGAGGAACGGACCATCAGCATGGAGACCTTCCCCTGGATGAGGGCTTTCAAGGGCAAGCGTATCATGGTGGCAGGAGGCGACACCCTTCTGGGAGCGGATGACAAGGCGGGGATCGCGGCCATCATGGAGGCTCTCTCGTATCTCAGGGAGCATCCGGAGGTCAGGCACGGCGACATCGCTGTGGCATTTACGCCGGACGAAGAGATAGGAAACGGCGTCAAATACTTTGATGTTCCGGGCTTCGGCGCGGATTTCGCCTATACCATAGACGGCGACGCGGTAAACGCGGTGAACGCCGAGACCTTTAACGCCATGTCCTGCGAAGTACTGATCGAAGGTTCCTCCGTCCATCCGGGTTCCGCCAAGGATAAGATGGTGAACGCCGGCAGGATCGGCTGCGAGTTCGTATCAAAGCTCCCTGAGCACATGACCCCGGAGCATACCGAGGGAAGGGAAGGTTTCATCCACCTCACCGGCATGAGCGGCAATTGCTCCGAAGCCAGGCTGGAGTTCATCCTGAGGGATCACGACAGACCTAAACTTTCCGAGAAGTGCGGGATAATGAAAGACCTCGCGGCGTATATGAACAGGCTGTACGGCGAAGGCGTGGTGAACGTGGAACTCACAGAGTCTTACCGCAATATGTATGAGATCCTGGAGAAGAGACCGGAGATCATAGAGATTGCACTTGAGGCCATAAGGGAGATCGGATGCGAACCGGAGATAAGCCCCATAAGGGGCGGGACCGACGGTTCCGGACTCACGTTCATGGGGCTGCCCTGCCCGAACCTCGGGACCGGCGGCGGAAACTACCACGGGCCTTACGAGTACTGCGTTCTGGACGATCTGGAGAAGTCCGTCGAGATGCTCGTGAAGATCTCCGAGAAGGTCGCCCTGCTCGAGAAATAAATAATAGGGCAGTTATATTAAAATCAATAAAAATAATGATAGCAGAGCCGCCTGCGCGCGGGGAAGCGTTGACTTGACAGGCGCGCGGGTGGTATAATTTCTGCAGGAAACAAAAGAACAATATCGGTTGATCAATCCGAGAGAGACCGCCGGGCGGGCATATAAGAAAGCAGCGCGGAGCCGAAGGTGAATGCGACAACTCTCAGGCAAAAGGATCGGATTGGGACGATACTTCGGAAAGTGCGGAGGCCCGGAGACCGGGCGCGGCGCACACCAACGGGGCAATCCGGACGCGCAGGCGCCGGGGAATCTCTCAGGTTTTGACGGAGGCAAACTGACAGTTTGAGTTAGTTTGCCTTTTTTGTTCCCGCGAAAGCCGGGGGCAGGGAAGGCGAGCGGAAAGAGGACGTTTGAAATGAGTGATCTTAAACGCACACAGCTTTATGAAGCGCATGCTGCCGCCGGCGCGACGATGGTGGATTTCGGCGGCTGGGACATGCCCGTGCAGTACCCGACGGGTATCGTCGCGGAGCATCTCTATACGCGGAGCTTTTGCTCGCTGTTCGACGTGTCGCATATGGGCAGGCTGATCATCGAAGGCCCCGAGATGGTGCCCTTCCTGCAGCACGTGCTCTCGAGCAACGTCGAGGGCCTGGACCTCCGGATGGCCCAGTACTGCATGATACCCGCGGAGGACGGAGGCGCTGTGGACGACGCGTATCTTTACCGCTTCAGCGAGGAGAGATACCTCCTGGTGGTCAACGCTTCCAACACCGATAAGGACGTCGCGCATCTCTCGGAGCAGATCAAAGCCTTCGACTGCACGATGACCAACGTCACCAAAGACTACGCTTCCATAGCTGTCCAGGGCCCGAAGAGCAAAGACCTCCTGATGGTCCTTTCGGGCGGCGAAGCTATAACAGAGCCCGTAAAGAACGCGCTAAACACGCTGGACCTGGAGGGACACAAGGCATATATCGCCAAGACCGGGTACACCGGGGAGCCGATAGGCTACGAAGTCTTTGTCAGATCCGAAGACGCCGAATGGCTCTGGAACAGGCTGATCGAACTCGGAGCAAAGCCCGCAGGCCTCGGCGCGAGAGACACGCTGAGGCTCGAAGCCGGAATGCCACTCTACGGACATGAGATGGGCGTCGACCCGGACGGTAACGTGATGCCGATCTTCGCCGTGTCGCTCGCGAGGTTCGCGGTCAGTTTCTCTGAGAGAAAAGGAGATTTCGTTGGCCGCAAGGCGCTTGAAAAGCAGAGCGCGGCGTTCAGGAAGATCATGAACCGCGACTATTCGGATATCGCGGATCTTCCGAAGAGCATAAGATACCTGACGCTCCTCGACAGAGGCGTCATCAGGAACGGGATGCCCGTTTACCGCGGCGATGAGCAGGTAGGCTGGGTGACCAGCGGGACCATGGCCCCGTACTTCGTAACCGAAGGCGAGGGGATCGAGACGGTAATAACCGAGCAGACCGCCAAGCGCGCGATCGGCATCGCCTATATATCTTCAGACATAATCGAGGACGATATCGTCGAGGTCGACGTCCGCGGCAAGCGTCTCAGGGCTGTCATAGTCGAGAAGCATATGGACAGCATGGCGCCTCCGTTCGCGAGGCCTTTGATCTACAGGCCGGAACAGGAGGAAGAGCCTGAGGAACCGCAGACCGGATGCGGCAAGGCCATGGCCCTCCTTAAGAAAGCGGAGGAGAACCACATCTGGCGCCAGGAGAGATGCATCAACCTGATCCCCGCCGAGAACACCCCGAGCAAAGCCGTGAGGCTCCTTTGCTCGAGCGACCCGACGGGCAGATACGCAGAACATAAGAAGGTGAAGTCGTTCTATGACGAGGACGTGTTCTACTACCAGGGCACCAAGTTCATCGACGAGGTCGAGCAGCTCGCGGTCGCGGAGATGAAGAAATATTTCGGGTGCACCGAGGTCGAGACCAGGGTCGTGAGCGGCCAGATGTCCAATATGTGCGTGTTCTCCGCCCTGATGGACTGGAAGAACAGGCTCGACATGAAGAACACCCCGAAGCGCCTGGGCTATGTCCTGAACAACCACATCATCAAAGGCGGGCACCTCTCCGCCCAGCCGATGGGAGCGCTGCACGACTACATCGCGGTGGATCCCGTGACCGAGAGGAGCGCCGTCGTGAACTTCCCGGTCTGCAAGGATGACCTCTTCAGGATCGACGTCGAGGAGACCAAAAAGGTCATCGAGCAGTACAGGCCCGAGTTCATCATCTTCGGCAAGAGCATGGTCCTGTATAGGGAGCCTGTAGCCGAGATCAGGAAGTTCGTCGACAAGATAGGACTCGACACGACGATCATGTACGATATGGCCCACGTCCTGGGACTGGTCGGCGATCACTTCCAGAAGCCCTTCGAGGAGGGTGCAGAGATCGTGACCGGATCCACGCACAAGACCTTCTTTGGACCGCAGCGCGGCGTGGTGGCTGTCAACTATAAGGAAGACGAGCTGAAATACGGCCTCTGGAGGACCATCGAGACCAGAGCGTTCCCGGGAAGCGTCTCCAACCACCACCTCGGGACCCAGCTCGGACTGCTGATGGCTGCCTACGAGATGAACACCTTCAGGGATGAGTATCAGAAGGCAGTTGTGGAAAACGCGAAGAGCTTCGCCAGGTCGCTCGCTGCAGCAGGCTTAAAGGTCTGCGGCGATCCGGCGATCGGCTATACAGAGACGCACCAGGTCATAGTCTCCGTCGGCTACGGCGAAGGCGCAGAAGTCGCGCAGAGGCTCGAGGACAACAACATAATAGTGAACTATCAGGCAACTCCGGACGAGGAGGGCTTCACCGCTTCAGGCGCTCTTAGGATGGGCGTCTCCGAGATGACCCGCTTCGGGTTCGGACCTGCCGAATTCGACAGGCTCGCGGGCCTCATGGCAGACTGCATCCTGAACGGAGCGGACATTGCGGATGAGGTCGCGAAGCTCAGGAGCGGATACACCGACATGCGCTACTGCTTCACAGAAAAAGAGTTCGGCGAGGCGCTTGACGCCTTTGCCGGAAAGATCGGATTTTGATCGATAAGAGAATCATTTAAGGAGGAACAAAATGAACTTTCCCAAAGAACTGAAGTACACAGGATCTCACGAATGGGTCATCGTCGAGGACGGAGTGGTGACGGTCGGCATCTCCGATTTCGCGCAGGACGCGCTTGGAGACGTTGTATTCATCAACCTTCCCGAGGAGGGCGATGAGGTGACGGCAGGCGAAGCTTTCGGCGACGTCGAGTCCGTAAAGGCAGTGAGCGACCTGGTAAGCCCTGTGACCGGAACCGTCTGC
Organism: Bacillota bacterium; assembly: GCA_017515765.1. Lineage (GTDB taxonomy): Bacteria > Bacillota > Clostridia > Peptostreptococcales > Anaerovoracaceae > Eubacterium_B. The sequence continues at coordinate 4,603 of JAFWFF010000175.1, forward strand.
GAGATCAACGCAGATCTGCTGGACGCTCCGGAGAAGCTGAACGAGGACCCCTACGGAGCCTGGATCATCAAAGTCGAGGGAGTAGAGGACACCGAAGAACTCATGGACGCAGAAGCATACGAGGCTTTCTGCGCTGAAGAGGAGTAATCAAAGAGGATCAATATGAGCTACGTTCCTTCAACACCTGAAGAGCGGCGGGCCATGCTGGACTTTGTCGGAGTGAAAAGCTATGACGAGCTCTATTCCGACGTTCCCGAGAGCATGATGATCCGCGGCGCTCTCGACCTTCCCGGCGGGATGAGCGAGATGGAAACGTCTCTGGCCGTACGTGCCATTGCCGGAAAGAACAAAGAATTCAGGACCGTGCTCCGCGGCGCCGGAGCCTACGATCACTATATCCCCGCGCTGGTGAAGTCGATCCCCGAGAAGGAAGAGTTCCTGACCGCGTATACTCCGTATCAGGCGGAGATGAGCCAGGGAGTGCTTCAGTCGATCTTTGAGTACCAGACCATGATCTGCAGGCTCACCGGGATGGACGTATCCAACGCTTCGGTCTATGACGGAGCGACGGCGGCTGCCGAGGCATGCGCGATGTTCCGCGACAGGAAGCGCCGCGTAACGCTGGTTTCAGGCGCGGCCAATCCCGACGTCATCAACACTGTGAGGACCTATTGCTACGGCACGGGCGACGAGCTCAGGATCGTCCCGACCAAAGACGGGCTCACGGATATGGAAGCTCTTAAGGAGATGCTGACGCCGGAGGTCGCTTCCTTCTACGTCCAGCAGCCTAACTTCTACGGCCTGATCGAGCAGGCAGAGGAGCTCGGGAAACTGGTCCATGAAGCCGGAGCCATGTATATCATGGGAGTGAACCCGATAGCGGCAGCTTTGCTCAGGACGCCCGGGGAATGCGGCGCTGACGCCGCGGTCGGAGAGGGACAGCCCCTCGGACTTCCGCTCGGATACGGCGGACCCTACCTCGGATTCATGGCAGTGACCGAAAAGCACATGAGGAAGCTTCCCGGAAGGATCGTCGGAGAGACAGCCGATGACAATGGGAACAGGGCTTACGTGCTCTCGCTGCAGGCGAGGGAGCAGCATATAAGGCGCGAGAAGGCCGGAAGCAATATCTGCTCCAACGAGGCGCTCTGCGCGCTCACGGCCTCGGTCTATATGGCGGTCATGGGTCCCGACGGACTCACCGAAGTCGCCAGACAGTGCGTGGCGAAAGCGCA
>JAFWFF010000176.1 GCA_017515765.1 Bacillota bacterium
CGGAATACCGGCCGGGCAGACAGAACCGCTGAGCCGCATCGCCGGAGGAAGCAGATACGAGACTTCGATCGAGGCCGCAGAGCGCCTGAAGGTCGAACTCGGGGTGGAGAAGTTCGAGAACATCATCATCGCGAGCGGCAAGGATTACGCTGACGCGCTCTCAGGGTCATATCTGGCTTACGTGAAGCGCGCGCCGATCATTCTGGTGAACGACGCCTTTATAAGTACAGCCGCGGAATACGCGCTCGCGAATCTCGCCGAGGGCGGGACCGTGTACATACTCGGCGGCAGCGGCGCGGTGCCGAAGACCATGGAGAGAGCGCTGCCGGACGTCGCGAAGAAGCGCCTTTACGGCTCCAACAGATACATAACGAACGTCAAGGTCCTGCGCGAAGCAGGTGTGACGAACGAGGACATCCTGGTATGCTCCGGAAGGGGATTCGCCGACAGCCTCTCGGCGTCAGCGGCAAGGCGGCCGATCCTGCTCGTCGGAACGACCCTAGCGCCGAAGCAGAGGGAATTCCTTCACGATCTCGTAGACGCGGGATATACCAACGATTTCTACATCATCGGCGGAAGGGGCGCAATCAGCCTCGCCGTGGAAGACCAGTGCAAATCCTTCGGGGAAGTGACCAGGATCCAGGGCTCCAACAGATACAAGACATCCGTCGCCGTAGCGGAGAAGTTCTACGGCGGGGAGGTCAGCACGGTCGTCCTGGCCTGCGGGACCGACTTCCCGGACGGACTGACCGGCGGACCAATCGCATCGGCTATTGGCGCGCCGATGCTTTTGATCAAAGATTCATATATCGCCGACGCGAAAGCCTATGCGTCGAAGAAGGGCGTCGAGTACGCGGTCGTGATGGGCGGCCAGGCCCTGATATCCGATGATAACGCCATGGGCGTTCTGCAGTAGACCGATCAAAGAGAAGGGGTTTATTAAAATGATTGACAAAGAGAACTATTACAAGGCCTACGAAGGCCGGGACATGGTGATCCTCGACAAGCACGCGAGCTCGACGATAGAGGAAGACATACAGTGCTTTGACGACTCCCTGGAGAATCATTTTGCTCATGTGATAATGCTGGCCGAGCAGGGGATAATCCCGAAGGAGGACGCGTCCGCGATCCTTAAGGCCCTGCTGAAGCTTAAGGACATCGGCCCTGAGAACATCAAGTACAGGGAAGGGCTTACGGACCTTTTCTCCAACGTCCAGGAATGGGTCATCGACGAGATCGGTATAGAAGTCGGCGGCAAGATGCACACCGGCCGTTCCAGGAACGACATGAACTCCACCATCGAGCGCCAGCACGTCCGCAAGACCATACTGGAACTGGCCGAGGCCATGACGCTCCTGCTCAAGACGCTCCTGGTCGAGGCCGAGAAGCATAAAGACACGGTCATCCCTGGATATACCCATCACTCCCAGCAGGCCCAGCCGATAACCCTCGGACACTTCTACACGAGCTGCTTCCAGATGTTCGCGAGAGACCTGGACCGCATACTCGGAAGCTATGACAGGGTGAATAAGAGCACCATGGGCGGCGCCGCGCTCGCCGGAACGGAATTTGACGTCGACAGGGAACGCGTGGCGGACCTCCTCGGTTTTGACGGATACCTCGTAAACACCATGGACGCGACCGCGACGGTCGACTTTGCTTATGAGCCTGCAGCCATGATGGCGATCTATGCCAACAACATCGGCCGCATGAGCGAGAGCCTTCTGCTCTGGAACCTGAACGAGGTCGGCATCTCCAGGCTGGCGCTCCCGTACTGCTCCTACAGCACGATCATGCCGCAGAAGAGAAACCCCGTATCGATCGAGACGCTGAGATACGCCGGAGAATCCGCATACGGAACGCTCCAGACGATGTTCACCTCGATGAAGGCATACACGCAGGGGAACGGCCGCGAGCCCGGGTTCGTGATCAGCGGGTATTACGATATCGCGCAGAGGATGATCGACACGACCTACCTTCTGGAGGGAGTCGTAAGGACCCTTGAGGTGAACAAAGAGCGCGCGCTGCAGGTCACCGCTGACGGGTTCTCAACGGTCACCGATCTCGCGGACAAGATGGTCATGTCCTACGGGCTTTCCTTCTCAGCTGCGAAGGCGATCGTCGGAAGAGTCGTAGTCAACGCGGACCGCGAGAAGAAGAGCGTGCACGACATCGATCCGGATTACATCGACAGGGCCGCGGAAGAGGTCCTCGGCATCAAAGTAGGCATGTCGCAGGAAGACATAAGGAACTCGCTCGACCCCATGGAGAACGTGAAGCGCCGCAGGATCCCCGGAAGCCCGAGCCCCGAATGCGTGCAGCAGATGATAGACGACAGGTTCAGATACGTCGAGAAGGCTGAGGCCGACTGGCGCGGCAGGAAGGATGCTTTGGAGGCTGCGAGGACAAGGCTGTTCGACCTTGCTCTCAAGATGACACAGGAGGCGTAGGGAAGAGGTATGACAACCTTTACAAGAAGACCCGAGGGTGAAGAATATACGATGCAGGACAGGCTCGACCTGGCCAACGCTTCCATGGAAGCCGCGGCCGCCAAAGGATGCCCCGAAGCCGTTATGGGGATGAGGGCCGTCAGCATCTCCGAGGACGGGATGCCCAAGATCTGCTTTGCTTTCGAGGCGAGCACTGAAAAGCAGAACAGATACGGAACGCTTCACGGCGGAATGATCGCATCGCTTCTGGACGAAGCGATGGGCATGGCCGCGACCGCTTATTCCACCATGCAGATGTCCACGGTCGGTTTCTCGGTGAACTATCAGAAAGCCGGCCTCGGTGAGCATTACGTCATCGAGGTGAACATGGAGAACATCGGCAGGCGGATCATCCAGGCTTCCGCCAAACTCTACGACACCGACAACAATAAACAGTGCGCCAACGCGATCGGCCTTTACAGCGTATCAAAGGTCCCGGTGACGTTCTGAAAGAAAAACCGATACTAAGCCTCACTCTCTTCCGGTGTTTTGAGACCGGTCGGAAGTGAGGCTTTTTTATATTTGATCGCTCGTTATGATCACTACAGGTACAGATGCGACAGCAGCAGCGCCGCGGCCGGCATCGTGAAAAGCGAGATGATAGAGGTGATCGAGATTATCTCTGATGCAGCGACGCTGTTTTTGCCGTATTTCTCGGCGATCGCCATAGTGGCGACAGCGGAGGGCATGACCGCTGTGAACAGGAGCCCTGTTTTGATCTCCCCGGTCAGGAAGGGAAGGGGATGGATGATCAGGAAGTAGGCGGCCGGGATCACGAGCATGCAGAAGAGGCTGCAGAGGATATTCGTCCGGGTGAATATCTTCTTCAGTTCGACAGTAGAAAGCTGGATGCCGACCAGGATCATTGAAACGGGTACTGTGATCCGGCTCAGACTCTCTATGACTTCGTCGATGACTGCGGGCGGGCGCGTGCCGGTAAGCATCAGAACGAACCCGATCATGATGCACGCGGAAATGACGTTGAAGAGAGACTTCACGGCGGAACCCGGGGACGTCCTTCCGGATGACCCTATATTCATGAGAAGGGGCTCCCCCATATAGCAGTAGACGTTCAGCACAATGTTCTGAAGGACCACATAGTAGAGTATGCCGTTGCCGAACAGCGCCAGAGTGATCGGAAAGCCCATGAACCCGGTGTTGTTCGCGACCATCGTGCAGATATACGTGCCGCGGTCGTCCGCAGGCTCCGGCCGGAGGATCCTGATGAACAGATACGAAAGAGCGGTCATCGCAATGAAATAGACCGCCGCGAACAAAAGCGTAAGAAGGGTCTCGCGCATCATCCCGGGCGAAAGTTCGCGCGTATACAGAGAGTACAGGATCATGGCGGGAGTGCCGATATTCAGCAGGATGCTGTTGAGGTAGGGGATGGACCCTTTGCTCAGCAGTTTTGTTTTGCTCGCGATCAGGCCGACGGCTATCATTATGAACAAAGCCGCGACTTTTCCGATAACTGCAGACATCATTCCTCCGCTGCGTAACATTGAAGCACCGTCTGCCGGACGGCCCGGCGGACAGTGATAATGATACCAAAAAGCGCCGGTTTAGGCAATAGCTGTGAAACGCGCGCTGAGGCGGGCGCGAACCGCTATCGCATCACCTTTTTCAAAGAAAAAAGTTGCCCTGAAGCCGCAAAAAAACATATAAATATGTAAGTGCTTATTGTATAATTATCGTGTATGTTTATGACTCTAATGAAAGGAAGGTTTCTGATATGAGTTCAAGTGCCAGGCATTTGCGCAGTATCGACGCGGGCCACTACAAAAACACCGCGGGCTGTGCTACCGAGGTCATGCCGGTGCCGGACATCGTTAAGATCAACATGTCGCAGCACATCGGCGCGCCCTGCAAGCCTTTGGTCAAAAAAGGCGACAGGGTCTTGGTAGGACAGCTCATCGGCGACGTGGACGCGTTTGTCAGCGCGCCTATACACTCGAGCGTTTCCGGTACCGTGAAGGCCATCGAGACCCAGCGCGGCGCGATGGGAGGCCAGGAGACCCTAGTGGTGATCGAGACTGACAAGAAGCAGGAGATGGATCCGAGCATTTCTGTCCCTCAGGTGAACGATCTTAAGGAGTTCGTCGCGGAGGTCAGAAAGAGCGGGCTCGTCGGTCTCGGAGGGGCGTCTTTCCCCACACACATCAAGTACAACCCCAAGAACATCGATGACGTTCACGTTCTGATCGTCAACGGTGCGGAGTGCGAACCGTTCATCACTTCCGACCACCGCTGCATGCTGGAGGATACCCAGGATATCATCGAAGGCATGAAGCTGATCATGAAGTATGACGGCCTCGACGAAGGCTATATCGGCATTGAGGACAACAAGCCCGACGCTATAGCCAAATTTGATCAGGCATTTAAGGAGCAGGGGATCACCAACATGCACACATTCCCGCTCCAGGCCAGATACCCGAAGGGCGCCGAGCGTGTCCTGGTGTATGAGATCACCGGGAAGCACATGGCTGCAGGCGTTCTCCCCGCGGATCTCGGCGTCATCCTCTCCAACGTCAGCTCTGTGGCGTTCGTGGGACAGTACTTCCGCACGGGAGTTCCGTTCACCAGCAAGCGCATGACGGTGGACGGCGACGCAGTGAACACCCCGAAGAACATCATCGCCCCGATCGGAACACAGATCAGCGATATCGTGGAATTCTGCGGCGGCTACAAGGCTGAGCCGAAGAAGATCATCATGGGCGGACCCATGATGGGACGCGCGGTCCCTGCCGACACGATGCCCGTGATCAAAAACAACAACGCCATACTCTGCTTCTCCAAACAGCAGGCCTGGATCCCGGAAGAGACCGCCTGCATCAACTGCGGAAGATGCCACATGGCGTGCCCGTTCAAACTGCTTCCCACGGCTTTCGCGGACGCGTATCTCGAAAAGGACGCGCAGAAGCTGAAAGACCTGCAGGTCATGCAGTGCATGGAATGCGGAAGCTGCTCCTTCGTATGCCCGGCTCACAGACCTCTCGTCTTCATGAACAAACTGGGCAAAGCACTTGTAAAGGAGGCGGGCGTCTGATATGGAAAGACAGTATTACGATAATCTGACCGTATCCTCGTCACCGCATATAGTGACCAAACTGGATACGCAGAAGACCATGATGTGGGTCCTGATCGCTCTGGCACCTTCCCTGATCGTCAGCACCCTCGTATTCGGCCCCAGAGTCCTTCTTCTGACGGTGGTCTGCATCGCGGCTTCGATGTTCTTCGAATGGGGATATGAGAAGCTCATGAAGAGACCGAATACCGTGACGGATCTCTCAGCGGCCGTAACGGGCACTTTGATCGCGTTCAACGTCCCGGCAAGCTTCCCGCTCTGGATGGCCGTGCTCGGATGCTTCGTGGCTATCGTGCTCGTAAAGCAGCTCTACGGCGGCATCGGCAGAAACTTCGCGAACCCGGCGATCGTAGCCAGGATCTTCCTGCTGGTGTCCTTCGCGACCCAGATGACAACATGGCCCGCTCCTAAAGCCATGGTGCCCCTCAACGCGGCTGACGTCGTATCCCAGGCGACTCCGCTGGGCATCCTCAGCGAGACCCCGATGGCGGAGCTCGCGGGCATGGAGCACAGCAACATCGCGATGTTCCTCGGAACGATCGGCGGCTCCATGGGTGAGGTCAGCGCCATCGCGCTCCTCATCGGCGGATGCATCCTGATCTGGAAGAAGATCATCTCGCCCGCGACGCCTGTTGCCTTCATCGGCACGGTGTTCGTGATCGCACTTATCTATTACGGAGTTTCCGGCAGCGGAGTGAACGCCTTTGACATGGCGATCTTCCACGTCTGCGCCGGCGGCGTGATGCTCGGAGCCATCTTCATGGCGACCGACTACGTCACAAGCCCGATAATGCCGCTGGGCAAGGTGATCATGGGAATAGGCTGCGGCTTCTTCACCATGGTCATCCGTCTGTGGGCAGGCTATCCGGAAGGCGTATCGTTCTCGATCCTTCTGATGAACATCTGCACGCCGCTCATCGACATGCTCTGCATCAAACTGGCTTACGGAGGAGGTGCAAAGAAGAATGGCAAATAAAAGCACTTTCCAGAGATACGGCGCACCTATAGTCGTGCTCGTAGGCATCTGCCTGGTTATCTCCGCGGCCCTCGCTCTCACGTATTCCGTGGCGGCGCCGAGGATCGAAGCCAGGGCGATAGCAGACGCCACTGCCGCAAGGCAGGAACTCCTCCCCGCAGCTGACAGCTTCTCCGACTACGAAGGTGAGCTCTGGGCTTCCGAGGATGGAAAGGTCACGGTGACCGAGGTCAGCAAGGCCGACAACAAGAGCGGTATCGTAGTGACGGTAGTTACGTCGTCCTTCGGCGGAAAGCTCACCGAGATGGTGGGTATCGACGCTGACGGAGCGATCACCGGCATCAAAGTCACCGATCACGCTGACACCCCGGGCGTGGGAACCAAAGCTCAGGCTCCCGGCCATCTCGAACAGTACGTGGGAGTAAGCGAACTGACCAATACAAATATCAAGAAAGATCCTGCAATAGACCACGTTTCCGGCGCTTCCGTCTCTTCGGGAGCCATCCACTACGGAGTCTACGGGGCTCTTGAACAATTCAAACTGATGGGAGGTGAGCTGTAATGGAAGAGAAGAAAAGCAAACTTTCAATACTCACCAACGGCCTGATAAAAGAGAACCCGGTACTGGTACTTTTGCTCGGATGCTGCTCGGTGCTCGCCACCAGCTCTGACGGTATCAACGCCGCAGGCATGGGCCTGGCGTTCTCGGTCGTAATGATCATGTCCAACGTCGTCATCGCGGCGATCCGCAAGATCATCCCCGACAACGTCCGTATCCCTTGCTTCATCGTAGTCATCGCGGGCTTCGTAACGGTCGTACAGCTTTTGATCAAAGCTTTCGCACCGTCGCTGGACAAGTCCCTCGGACTGTTCATCCCGCTGATCGTAGTAAACTGCATCATCCTCGGAAGAGCGGAGATGTTCGCCAGCAAGAACGGCGTCTTTGATTCCCTGCTCGACGGTATCGGAATGGGTATCGGCTACACATGCGTCCTCATGATCATGGGACTCATCAGAGAGTTCCTCTCTGCGGGCACACTGTTCACCCACCAGATCCTTCCCGAGAGCGTTCCCGGAGTCGGCATCATGAGCCTGCCTCCCGGAGGGTTCTTCACCTTCGCGATCCTGGTCGCCTGCGTGAACTACTTCACCAGGGACAAGGCCATCAAGGTCAGGGACTTCGGTGAGGAAGACGCGGCGATCATCGCAGACATGAGAGCCCAGCAGGCAGAAGCCAAGGCAAAGGCGGCAGCCGCAGCCAAGGCGAAAGCCGAAGCCGAAGCAGCCGCGAAAGCCGCCGCCGAAGCTGAAGCCGCAAAGGCCGCAGAAGCAGCCGCACCCGTCAAAGCCGAGACAGAAGTGAAAGGAGAGTAATTATGGGAATTGTTGCGATTATCATAAGTATGATCCTTGTCAATAACTACGTGTTCTCGCAGTTCCTCGGGATCTGCCCCTTCCTGGGCGTTTCCAAGAAACTCGATTCCGCGGTCGGCATGGGCGGAGCGGTCATATTCGTAATGGTGCTCGCCACGGCGGTCACCTGGCCCATCCAGCAGCTCCTGAACAAGTTTGAGATCGGCTATCTGCAGACAGTCGTATTCATCCTTGTCATCGCGGCTCTGGTACAGCTCATCGAGATGATGCTGAAGAAGTATATGAAGTCGCTGTACAACGCGCTCGGAGTATACCTTCCTCTGATCACCACGAACTGCGCGGTGCTCGGCGTATGTATCGCCAACATCGACGCGTCCTATTCGTACATCCAGTCCCTGGCGAACTCCTTCGGCGCTGCCGTCGGATTCACCCTGGCACTGATCCTCGTTGCCGGCGTCAGAAGCACCAAGCTGGTCAATCAGGACGGCGTTCCCAAAGCGTTCCGCGGTGTTCCGCTCGTACTGCTTTCGTCCGCTATCCTTTCGCTCAGCTTCATGGGCTTCTCCGGAATGTTCTCCTAGGAGGTGGCAGACATGAGTATAGGAATAGCAATTATTCTGGTAGTCGCCGTCGGTCTGGTCTGCGCGATCATGCTGACCATAGCCTCCAAGGTGTTCTTTGTTCCCGTCGATGAGACAGCCGCTGCCCTGAGGGAAGTGCTCCCCGGAGCGAACTGCGGCGGATGCGGGTTCGCGGGCTGCGACGACTATGCCAACACCATGGCTTCCGACCGCAGCACCCCCTGCAACAAATGCCCCGTAGGCGGAGCGTCTGTCGCTGCCAAGCTCGCCGAGATCCTCGGAGTATCCGCGGGCGACGCTGAGAAGCAGGTAGCCGTCGTAATGTGCAACGGCAGCTGCGACAACGCCAAGACGCTTCTTGAGTACAAGGGGCCCCAGACCTGCAAAGCCGCGAGCCAGCTCTTTGGAGGACTCAAGCAGTGCAAATTCGGATGCCTCGGCCTGGGCGACTGCGTCAAAGCCTGCAACTATGACGCCATCAGAGTCATAAACGGCGTAGCCAAGGTCGACAGGAACGCCTGCGTTGCCTGCGGCATGTGCGCCAAAGCCTGCCCGAAGGGCCTCATCCGCATCGCTCCCGAGAAGAACCAGGTCGTGGTATTCTGCCACAACACGGATAAGGGGGCAGACGCCCGCAAGGCCTGCAGCGTAGGCTGCATCGGCTGCATGAAGTGCGAGAAGACCTGTAAGTTCGACGCGGTCCACGTGGAGAACAACCTGGCCTCCATCGACCCGGAGAAGTGCAAGAACTGCGGCATGTGCGCCAAGGAATGCCCGACCGGAGCCATCATCAACCTGAGAGCCCTGGCCAAGGAAAAGGAAAAACGCGCCGCTGCCAAGGAAGCTCCCGCAGCTTAACCTCAAGGCACCACTCTGAAGAAACCATTTGATAAATGAGGAAGACCGCGGGCCCGCGCCTGCGGTCTTTTGCAAACGATCAGGAGAACCCCATGAGTGAGATAAAGATAATCGACAAAGCCATACCCGCGATGGATCCGGAGGAGAAGATAGCCATCGTCAACGCGCGCCTCGCGCAGGATGAGGAAGGCGACCGCTTCAATTCCATCCTCGGCCTGCGCCTCGCAGAGATCTCCGAGGAAGGCAAGGATCCGAAATTCACCTATAAGTTCGAGCTCGACCCGATAAAGATGAATCTCTACGGAGGGCTCCACGGCGGTCTGGTATGCGGGGAGTTCGACGTCGCAATGGGGTTCGCGGTCTTTGTCTACTCCGGCAAGAAGACCTCCACAGCCAGCCTGACCGTGGACTTCCTGCGCGCGGGGAACGGCAAGCACTATATCATAACTGTCGAGCTGGACCACCGCGGCCGGAGGCTCTTCCATGCCACCGCCAAACTCTACGACACCGACAACGACGAGCTCTGCGCGACGAGCGTCGGGACCTTCAGCGTCATAGAAGACAACAACTGGGCAAAGAACTACGTGAAATAACACTGCATTGCGCACCCCAGCGCACCACAGCGCGGCAAAGCGCAACAAAGCGCAACACCAAACAGCGCCCCAAACGGGCTGTCCGGTCGCAGAGTTCCGGACAGCCCGTTTTTTATTGGTATTTCCGCACGCTTTTATTGGAGAAGCAAATAATTTCGGCTTCTCCAACAGCCCGCGGCTTTTTTTCTGCGCTTCTCCAATAAAACCGCGGCGGAAACAACACAATAAAGCATCCCCTCGTTTGATGCGGGGATGCTTTTATATCAATTCGCAGTGTGATAAGCCGTCTTTTTGCCGAGAAACATTGTGATTCGCCGTTTTTCGGCAAATCTCCATGCGGAATGAGCTCCGGCGGCCGCAAACGCAGTGTGATAAGCCGTCTTTTTGCCGAGAAACATTGTGATTCGCCGTTTTTCGGCAAATCTCCATGCGGAATGAGCGCATGGACACCGCCAGCCCACCGCGGGACCCACCGCCTGCGGCCGATAACAAAATAAAAAGCGATGCCGCGCGGGCATCGCTGAATAATTGAGGTGTGCCGGCACTGCAGGCGCTCCTGCAACCGCCGCGGCAGTTACAGCGGGCTGCATTCCTGCCTGAGCCAGCTTGCTCTCCAGTCGTCGAGGTAGGGGCTGATGGTCTCATAGACGCGCTGGTGATAGGCGTTAAGCCATTCGAGTTCTTCGGGGGTGAGGCGCTCTTTTATTATAGCGTCGCGCTCGTAGGGGCAGAGGGTCAGCATCTCGAAGCCGTAGTCGTTCCCGGTCGCGGCGCGCTCTTCGTCGCTGAGCTTGACGCAGAGGAGCTCGCCCTCGATGCGGACACCGAACTCGCCTTCGAGGTAGACGCCCGGCTCGTCGGTGGTGATCATGCCCGGGGTGATCGGGTGGCCGCCGCGAAGCGGGCTGATATTGTTCGGCCCTTCGTGGACGCTGAGGACGTGGCCGACGCCGTGGCCCGTGCCGTGGTTGTAGTCGAGGCCGATGGCTTTGATCGGGGCGCGGGCGATCTTGTCGAGGTCGATGCCTGTCGTACCGTCCGGGAATTTAGCCATCGCGAGGTCGATATGGCCCTTCAGAACGGCGGTATAGCACTCTTTCATCTTGTCGGTGAGTGCGCCGAGCGCGATGGTGCGGGTGATGTCGGTCGTGCCGCTGATGTACTGCCCGCCCGAGTCGACCAGCAGCAGGCCTTCATCCGCCATCTGCCTGTCAGACTCCGGGGTCACGCTGTAGTGGATGATCGCGCCGTTCTCCATGTATCCGGGGATCGTCTCGAAAGAGTCTTCGATATAGCCTTCCTTGGCCTTGCGGTGTTCGGTAAGGCGGCCTGAGGCGTAGCTCTCGGTGACGTTGATCTCGTGGCTGTATTCATAGAAACTTCCGAAGCGCTCGAGCTTCGTCTCGAAGAGGAACTCGGCCATCGCGCGGCCGTCTTTGATGTGGGCGTTCCTGGTGGCTGCGATCTCAGCGGGGTTTTTGATTGCCTTCAGCTCGGTCGCGGGAGAGAGGGCATCGATCAGCTCCACGCCTTCCGGAACGGTCTTCAGGAGCGAGTAGGAGAGGCTGTTCCTGTCAGCGAGCAAAGCGGCCCCGGCCGGCAGTTCCGCGACGTCCTTCCACACATCAAAATAGTCGTGATAGGTCACGCCCTTCGAATAGACAGTTGCGGACTTAGGCATATCGGAAGCGGCCTTCGCGATGAGTTCATCCGCCCCGGTCCCGGGGAATACGTAGAGCCTGGACTCCTTGGGGGTTATCAGGGTGAAGGAGAAGAACACGGGAGTGTAGGCCACGTCGAAGCCCCTGAGGTTGTACAGCCAGGCGTTCTCCTCGAGGCCGGTTATGAGATGATACGCGGCGCCGCGCTCTTTCATCCTGTCACGGACCTGGCGTATCTTGACGGTAAAGGGATAGCCGGCCGACTCGGGCGGAAGAGCCCAGACCTCTTTGCCGGTAAGCGCAGGCCTGTCCTGCCAGATGCCGTCCGCGGGGTCTTTGTCGAAGATCACTGACGCGCCTGCTTCTTCGGCGGCCCCGGCGTAGGCTTCTCCGGCCGCGGCGGACACGACCCTTCCGTCGAACTCCAGCACCATGCCGGGCCTGAGATATGACGCGAGCCATTCGGTGACCGTCGGGACGCCGGGCTCAGCCATCTTCATGAGGTCGATCCCGGTACCTTCGAGCTGCATCGACGCCTGGAGGAAGTATCTCCCGTCAGTCCAGAGGCCAGCCCAGTCCTTCGCGACGACCAGGGTGCCTGCGGATCCGGTGAAGCCGGAAATGTATTTCCGCGTCTTGAAATAGTCGTTTATGTACTCCGACCCGTGAAAGTCGCCTGTTGGGATGATCACGACGTCCCACGACTCGGCTGCCATCTTTTCCCTAAGCGCGGAAAGTTCTTTTCTCATAACAGATTCTCCTTTAATGACCAATGAACAAATACTATAACTTGACGTTCGGCTTGAGCGGAAGCGCTTTGCCGGCGTAGAATGCCAGGATGCCTACGATGATCCCGCTGACGATGCCGGAGATCATGAGCACCGGAAGGTAGGTGAACATGCGGATGTCTGATACCAGGAGCGAAGCGACGAGCAGCTGCCCGACATTGTGAGCGACGCCGCCCGCCATGCTGACGCCTGCCATGCTGAAGAGCCCCGTCCGCTTAAGCAGCCACATGACGCAGATCGAAAGCAGGGCCCCGGCCATGGAGTATATGATCCCGAAGGCGCCTGAAAACAGCAGCCCGCTCACCAGGATGCGTATCACGTTGATCGACAGCGCGTAGCGGAAGTCCAGATAGTAGAGCGCGATAACTATCACCAGATTGGCGATCCCGGGTTTGACGCCGGGAATCCCGACAGGCAGGGGGATCAGGGTCTCCAGATATGAGAAGATCAAAGCCAGCGTGGCCAGAAGGGCAGCGACGGCAAGTCTCTGTGTCCTGCTTCCGCGGGCAGGACCGTCGGCGGGACGGCCTTTGTCAGATGACCGCATCGTAGTCACCGCCTTCCGATTCTATGCGCACTACCACCCGGTTGGGCAGGCAGACTATCGTCTCGTTGTCCTTGCTGATCGCGCCGTGCCTCACGCAGATCTGGTTATGGCAGGAGGCTTCGGTCATTTGCACTTGGCCGTCATTTATGGTAATCTTGTTGATGTGGCCGGCGTTTTCTATTATGATCTCACGGTCCTCCGAAAGAGGGTAGGTGCCGTAGATCTCGCCGCCGCAGGTGACGACCGCTTTGTCTCCGGCGGAGCCGGAACGGAACGCAAAGACCGCCGAGCAGGCGCACAGCACAAGGAGTATCGCAAGAAGTATGATATCGGCTTTTCGTATGATTCGGGACATGATCCAAAGAGCTTTCTCACCGCGCAGATTCGCGGCTTTTTCACTTGCTCTGGTTCTGATTATAACACAGACGGCCTGCTCGGGAAAGGCTGACGAGGGACCGCGCGTGAGCAAAGACGGTTTCTATCTCGACACCTACTGCGTCGTAACCGTTTACGCCATGGAGGAGGGCACGTTCAGCGAAGAGGCCGCAAACGCTGCGATAGACGGCGCGTATGCGCTTTGCTCGGAATACGAGGACCTTCTCAGCCGCACCCGCGAGGGGAGCGACATATGGAACATAAACCACAGCGAGGGACGGACCGTGGAGTGCAGCCCGGTCACTGTCGAGGCCCTGAACAAAGCCCTGCAGTACTGCAGATTCTCCGGCGGCTTCTTTGATATTACGATAGGCAGGGTGACGGACCTCTGGGACTTCCATGAGACCGAAGAGCCCACCCTCCCGGATCCCGCGGAGCTTGAGGCTGCAGCGGCGACCGTGGACTACCACTATGTTGTGATAAAAGACAACACCGTGGCCCTAAGGCCCGTGGAGGACGAGGACGGAGAGCCAGTCTATCCGTATATAGATCTCGGCGGGATGGCTAAGGGCTTCATTGCGGACGCCATGACAGCATATCTTGCGGAGAACGGAGTGACCGGAGCGGTGGTGGATCTCGGCGGGAATATCGCGATCCTCGGATATAAGAACGGAACGGACAGCGAGTTCACCGTCGGCATCAAAAAGCCCTTCTCCG
>JAFWFF010000177.1 GCA_017515765.1 Bacillota bacterium
CACGATGAGCACGCGCTTCGTGCTGAGGAATCCCGCGGTGATCATGCAGATCATCATGGACACGGCGAAGAAGATATATGTCTTGCGGCGGCCCCACTCGTCCGCCAGCTTTCCTCCCAGAAGAGAACCCGCCATGTTTCCGAAGCTGGTTACCGAGACTATATACGCCGCCTGAACGGCAGTGAACCCCAGCCGCTCGGTGCAGATGAGCGCGACAAAAGGAAACACAAAGCTCACAGCTATCTCGACGATGAGCTTTACGGCCGAAAGATAGTACATCTGTCGGGGCAATCCCCGGTACTGCGAAAACATTTTCATGGAAAAAACTATAAAACAAAAAATCTCTTTGCTCAACACATATAAGCAAAAAGATTTTTGTTTGTCTGAACATTTTCCGGGACTGCCGCGGGGCCTCCCCGGCGCCGGGCTCAGATGATGGATCCGGCCTCTTCCGTCCCCGCGCAGGCAAGCGCGAGAAGCAGCGTCTCCTGGCACATCTTGTGAGAGTCTTTCTCCTGGAATCTCTCCTCCAGCAAGTGGCATCTCGAATCTATCTCGGGACCCGCTCCGAGGCATACCGCGGGAAGCCCGGCTTCCAGCGCGCGGCTGCAGTTGGTCGCGCCGCCCTTCTCCAGAGTCGGGCACTCAGCGCCGAGGTACTTCGCGATCTCGTATGACGCCTCGACTATCGGGGTGTGGGGATCCTGGCTCCCTGCGGAGATATCGATCAAAGGCTTTATTTCGCAGGTGATCTCATTCTTCCCCCACCGCTCCGTCTCTTCTAGGCAGGCTTCCTCCACCGCAGCGATTACGCGGTCCTTCAGCTTCATGAGCTCTCCCTGGTCGGTCGATCTAAAGTTGAGGGTGATCACGGCTTTATCGACTATGGCGTGGATCGACTCGTAAGACCCCGCGTAAGCGCCGGTCACCGCGACCGTGGTCCTCGGGTCTTCCGGGACTACGAGGTCCGTTATCTTCGCTATCGCCCTTCCGGCCGCGCCGAGCGGGTTGGCTATCTTTCCGTAGGCGCCTGAGGCGTGGCCCCCTTCGCCGAGGAAGCTTATCTCATAGGTCTGGATGCCCGTCGCGTTGAAAACGATGCCCTGATAACCGGAGCCGTCGACCGAGATGCTCGCGTCGAGCCCGGGGTGGTTTTCGGTATAGTGCTTCATCCCGCCCATAGCGCCGATGCCTTCCTCACGGACGGTCCCGACAAAGTGGATGTCGCCTTTGGTCTCTATCCCCGCTGCGTTCATCGCCCTGATGACGGCGAGCATGCAGGCGTCTCCCCTCGTGTCGTCGGTTATGCCGGGGCAGAAGACGAAACCGTTCTCGCGCCTGATCTCGAGCTTCGTATCGAGCGGAAAGACGGTGTCGATATGGGCCTCGACCAGAACGGTCTTTCCACCGCCCGTGCCTCGCCTCACTCCGACCGCGTTCCCGATCTCGTCCACATGGCAGTCCGTCAGACCTTCCTCCCGGAACATCTCTACGAGGCGCTCAGCCTTTGCTCTCTCGTGGAAGGTCGGTGCCGGGATCAAAGTCAGCTCGATCTGCTTCCGGAGGATGTTCTCCGCGTCCTCCTCTATGAAGCGCAGGGCCTCCTGCGTCCGCGCTAAAGAAGTGATCTTATCGAGCGTTTCTTTCGTCCTGTCGGATACTGTATATTCCATGGTCGTCCTCCCCTGTCAGACTTCATCCGCCCGCATGAACGGCATGAGTTCATTCTCGAATTCCACTCTGTGGTGCCCGGTGTAGATACCGGGGAGGCCGCCGGTGTGGATGAATACCACGCTCGAGCCCTTCGGCAGTTTCCCCGTCCTCACGTCGTCGAGCAGCGCGCAAAAGGTCTTCCCCGTATAGCAGGGGTCAAGGATGATCCCCTCACGGCGGGCCATATAATAGATCGCTTTCCTCACCTCTTCGGACGGCTTGTTGTAGCCTCCGTAGACGTGGGCGCAGTCGATGTCAAAAACTTTCGGATCGGGCGTATCGGCCTTCGCCCCGTAGAAAGCGCATATCCGCATATAGTAATCGGACAGGGCCTTCCTGAGGCTCGCCTCTTCCTTCCCGGCCGTCCCGTAAGGCAGGACGCTGACGCCCTTGACGCGGTGCTTCGAGCGGATGTCTCCGAACCCGATCAAAAGCCCCATATACGTCCCCATGCTCCCAATGGTAACGTAGACCGGCGCGCCTTCCGCTTTCGTGCCCTTTGCCTGCTTATCCAGCTCATGTGCGCATTCCACATAGCCCAGCATGCCGATCTCGTTGGATCCGCCCATAGGGATATAGTAGACCTTCTCTCCCGCGGCGGCGTACTTCCTGACCAAGGCCTCACGCCCCCGGCTTATTTCGCGCGTGAAATAGACCGGGCAGCCCATCATCCCGTCGAGCAAAAGATTCGCGCTTA
>JAFWFF010000178.1 GCA_017515765.1 Bacillota bacterium
CGGCCCTTCATAGCGGCGACCGGAACTCCGGCGACCGTCCCGAAAAGGAACCTTCCGTCATGCCCCTGCACAGTGGATACCGGGAATCCTTTGATCTCGCTGTAGGGGATCTCCGCCTCCACTTCCATGTTCTTGGCGTATCCGCCGAGGCCCGATCCCAGCACCAGAGCGACCTTCGGCACGAATGACGTCCTCTCTCTTATCTGCGCAAGCGCCTCTATGAGTTTCACATATCGTTTATCCATATTTCCCCCGGTTCTTCCAATCGTCTGGAACGTCAGCTTCTGTTTACATTAAAAGATATTATACCGCAAATCGCGCTTCATTTGAAGCGTGAGAAGCAGGATTCGAATTGAAATCCGTCCCCGATGCTCGTATAATTGTCTTCGTGAGAACCGGGCGGACCGGAGAGGCACCGCCCGCCAAAGGAGGACCGTAAATGGAAAGAAAGAACGTCTGGAGTTCATACGACAGTAAAAGCCTGATGGAGCTTGACAAGCTTTGCGAAAGCTACAAGAAATACATCACGGAATGCAAAACGGAGCGGCTCTGTGTTTCTGCTGCAGTTAAAGAAGCCGAAGCAGCGGGGTTTAAGGATCTCGACTCTTTGATCGCTGCGGGATCAAAACTCAAAGCCGGCGACCGCTTCTACGCCAACAAGATGGGAAAGTCCCTGATCCTCGGCATCATCGGCAAAAAGCCCCTGAGCGGGGGCATGAACATCCTCGGCGCCCACATCGACTCGCCGAGAATGGACCTGAAGCAGAATCCGCTCTATGAAGCGGCCGACCTCGCCTACCTGGACACCCATTACTACGGCGGGATCAAGAAATACCAGTGGGTCACCATCCCTCTCGCTCTTTACGGAGTGATCGCGAAGAAGGACGGGAGCGTGGTCGACGTCGCGATCGGCGACAAGCCAGGCGATCCCGTGTTCACCGTGACGGACCTTTTGATCCACCTCTCCGCGAACCAGCTCACCAAGAAGGGCAATGTGGTCATCGAGGGTGAAGCTCTGGACGTCCTGATCGGCGGGAAGCCCGAGAAGGATCCGAAAGCCAAAAGCGGCAAGGACGAGGAAGCCAAGGAGACCGTTAAGGCCGGCATCCTCGCGATCCTCGAGAAGGAATACGGTATCGAGGAGGAAGATTTCCTCTCCGCAGAGATAGAGGTGGTCCCCGCCGGAGCGGCGAGAGACCTCGGCTTTGACCGCAGCATGGTGATCGGCTACGGCCAGGACGACAGAGTCTGCGCCTACACTTCCTACAAGGCGATCCTGGACGTAAAGGATCCGGAGCGCACGGCCATCTGCCTCCTGACGGACAAGGAAGAGATCGGTTCCGTCGGAGCGACCGGCATGGAATCCAGGTTCTTTGAGGATACCGTCGCCGAGCTCGTCGCGATGACAGGCGAATATTCCGACCTCGCGCTCCGCCGCACCCTGAGGAATTCCTGCGTGCTGTCGTCAGACGTCAGCGCAGGCTTCGACCCCTGCTATGAGGGAGTCTTCGAAAAGAAAAATGCCGCCTTCCTGGGAAGGGGCATCTGCTTCAACAAATATACCGGCGCGCGCGGCAAGTCGGGCAGCAACGACGCCAACGCCGAATACGTCGGAAAGCTCCGCGCGATATTCGACGAAGGCAAGATCGGCTGGCAGACCGCGGAACTCGGCAAGGTCGACGAAGGCGGCGGCGGAACGATAGCCTACATCCTCGCGAACTACGGGATGAACGTTATTGACTGCGGCGTCCCCGTCCTCTGCATGCACAGCCCCTGGGAGATCGCCAGCAAAGCCGACATCTACGAGGCTTACAAATGCTATAAGGTCTTCCTTACAGAGCTGAAATAAAGGTTCCGGCGCGTCAGTGATCGAGGCGCGAGATCTTCACATTGTAATTGCCGAGAAGGAGCGCGGCTTCTTCAGCAAAATCGAGGGAGGCGGAAACGCCGCCCTTTTTTCCTGAGGAGAGTATCTGCCCGTTCCGCTTGTAGATCAGGACGTCCCTGTCGCCCGGATGGCGCGCCAGAAGTTTCCCTATCTCCGCGAGCACAGCTTCCTCGGGCATATCCCTCGCGGTCCCGTAGCCCTCGCCGAGCTTGGGTATGCGGAGCTTGACTACCCTGCTGAGGTCGATCCCCCGGTCGGAAGCTTCGCGGCCGGAACCGCTTCGGCTTTCAGTTTCCCTCTGCGGCGCGGCGCTTTCCCGATAGGCGGCGCTTCCCTGGTACGCAGGTCTTCCGGCTGCGGATGCAGGTCCGAGCGCCTCCGCCTCCTCTATCGTCATTATCGCTTCGGCGAGCACCTTTGCCTGTTCTTCTTCCTTGAAGTCCACCCTGCCCCTTATCACCAGGACGCGGTCTCCGTCCAGGAGGTATCCCGACTTCTCGAACACGTTCGGAAATACTATCACTTCCGCCTGCCCGTAGAGGTCTTCAAACTGGACGAAGGACATCATCTTGCTGTTTTTGGTGATAAGGTCACGGCGTTCGGCGACCATTCCGGCTATGACTACCTGCTGTCCGTCGACAACGCCGGCCTCCTCGCCTTCCTGTGATACCGCGAATTCGGAGCAGTTCGCCGTGGTGATCCGCGCGATGGCCTCCCTGTACTTATTCAGCGGATGGTCAGAGATATACACCCCGGTCATCTCTTTCTCCAGAGCCAGGAGCGTCTCGCTGTCAAAGTTGGCGACTTCGGGCATCGTAAACGAGAAGCCCTCCGTCCCCGAAAGTCCTCCTTCCGAGCTGTCCATCTGGAAGAGCGACATCTGCCCGGAGAGATTCTTCCTGGCCGCGGACTGGGCGGATTCCAGAAGCGATTCATAGGAAGCCAGCATGGCTGCCCTGTTCGGGCAGATGCAGTCGCACGCGCCGGCTTTGATCAGGCTTTCCAGCGCCTTGCGGTTGACTGCCGAAGAGTCGAGGCCCGCCACGAAATCGCTGAAATCCCTCGGGAGCCCGCGTTCGCGGCGCGCCCTCACTATGGAGTCTATCGCGCCTTCCCCCACATTCTTCACCGCCCGGAGACCAAAGCGGATGCGTCCCTTATCGACCGAGAAGGAGGCGAAGCTGTCGTTGACCGACGGCGGGAGCACCTCTATCCCCATATCCCGGCACGCTGCGATGTACTTGGCGACCTGGGCCGAATCGCCCATGACGCTGGACATGAGCGCCGCCATGAATTCCACCGGATAGTATTTCTTAAGATAGCCCGTCTCAAAAGCCACGACGGCGTAGGCCGCCGCGTGTGATTTATTGAACGCGTACTGGGCAAATGTCTCCATGTCGGCGAAGATCGCCTCAGCAGCCTCTTTGGATATCCCGTTCTTAAGGCAGCCGGGAACAGAGGCCTGCCCGTCCTCGCCTTCTTTGCCGTAGATGAAGGCCTTCTTCTCCTCCTGCATCACGTCGTGCTTCTTTTTGCTCATGGCGCGGCGGACCAGGTCGGAGCGGCCGTAGGTATACCCCGCGAGGTCGCGGACTATCTGCATGACCTGCTCCTGGTAGATCAGGCATCCGTAGGTCACGTCAAGTATATGCGCGAGTTCGGGAGTCACGTATTTTATCTTGTCGGGGTTCTTCCTATTCTCGATGTATTTCGGGATCGAGTCCATCGGGCCCGGCCTGTAGAGCGCAATGCCCGCGACGACGTCCTCAAAGCAGGACGGCTTGAGGTTCTTCATGAAGCCGGTCATCCCGCCGCCCTCGAGCTGGAATACGCCCTCCGTATTTCCCTGCGCGATCATCTCGTAGACCGCGGGATCGTCATAGCCCATCCTGGCAAAGTCGATCTCTACCCCGTGCTCTTCCTTTATCATGGCGAGCGCGTCGCGGATCACCGTGAGGTTCCTCAGGCCCAGGAAGTCCATCTTCAGGAGGCCGAGTTCCTCTATGGTAGTCATATTGAACTGGGTGGCCACGCCTTTATCGGAAAGATAGAGCGGGACGTATTCATCCAGCGGTAGCTTGGAGATAACGACTCCGGCCGCGTGGGTGCCCGCGTTTCTGGGCATGCCCTCGATCTTCCTGGCCATGTCGATGACCTTGGCGACGCGGTCGTCGGACTCGTACATGCTCTTAAGGTCCGGGCTGGTCTCCAGAGCCTTATCTATGGTCATGTTCAGGCTGAAGGGTATCGCCTTGGCGATGCGGTCCGCCTCGTTGTAGGTGAGCTCAAGCGCGCGGCCGACGTCACGGACGGCCTGCTTGGCCTTCATGGTGCCGAAGGTTATGATCTGCGAGACGTTGTCCTCGCCGTATTTCCTCTTAACGTACTCTATGACCTCGCCGCGCCTTTCGATGCAGAAATCGATGTCGATATCAGGCATGCTGACGCGCTCGGGGTTCAGGAACCGCTCAAAGATCAGGCTGTAGCGGATCGGGTCTATGTCCGTGATGTGCAGTACGTAAGAGACGATGCTCCCTGCGGCGGATCCCCTTCCGGGGCCTACGGCGATCCCGTTCTCCCTTGCGTAGTTTATGAAATCCCAGACTATGAGGAAGTACTCCACATAGCCCATGTTCTCGATGACCGAAAGCTCGTAGTTAAGGCGGTCGTAGAGTTCCTTCGGTATCTCGCGCTCGTTCCCTTCCGCGTCCTTCCCGTATCTGGCCTTAAGGCCGTCCACGCAGAGCTTCCAGAGGTATTCCGGGTTGGTATAGCCCTCGGGCGGTATGAATTCCGGAAGGTGGTACTCGCCGAACTTAAACGTCACGTTGCAGCGGTAGGCGATGATCCTGGTGTTGTCGCAGGCCTCCGGGAGCCATGAGAATATCTCCCTCATCTCTTCCTCGCTCTTCAGATAGAACTGGTCGTTCGGGAATCTCATGCGCTTCTCGTCGCTGACGGTGGTCGCGGTCTGGATCGCGAGCAAAACGTCGTGCATCTCCGCGTCCTCGCGGTTTATGTAGTGGACGTCGTTGGTCGCGACGAGCGGTATGTCGAGATCTCTCGCGAGCCTCACTATCTCGGGATTTATCTCCTTCTCGGCATCTATCCCCTGATCCTGGATCTCCATGAAGAAATTGCCGTGGCCGAAGATCCCGTCGAGTTCCATGGCTTCCGCCCTGGCGCCGTCGTAGTCATGATTGAGCAGGCACTGCTGGACCTTTCCGGCGAGGCAGGCGGAAGTCGCGATGATGCCGCCGCTGTGGCGCTTCAGGACTTCCTTATCCACGCGGGGCTTGTAGTACATGCCCTTCACATAGCCCTCCGACACTATCTTGCAGAGGTTATGGTAGCCCTCGTTGTTCTCGGCGAGCAAAAGCAGGTGGTTCTGGTAGCGGTCAAGGTCCGGATCCTTATCCTCCATCCCGCGCGCGGCCATATAGACCTCGCAGCCTATGATCGGCTTGATGCCCTGCTTATTGCATTCCTTATAGAAATCTATCACTCCGAACATGGCGCCGTGGTCTGTTATCGCGAGCGAATCCATGCCCAGCTCCTTAGCCCTGGCGACGACTTTCTTTATCCTGGCAGCGCCGTCCAGCAGGCTGTATTCGGTATGTACGTGAAGATGAGTAAAAGCCATATCGTCCTCGCTTCTTTCCCGCAGGCGGGTCCTTTGATCGGTCAGATAATTATACCACATACCGCCCCTGAATGAAAGAACGATTCCGAACAAATGTTTTCAAAAATTATTTTAATCCTATACTTGACAAAAGCGCCGAAGGGGTGTAATATCCCTCACAAGTAAATATCAAACCTTTGATGGAGAGTAGTAAGCTTTGATACTCCGGCAGAGAGAGCCGCGGACGGTGTGATCGCGGACCGAAAAGGCAGAGCCGAATGGACTCCTGAGGGCAAACCGAAACAGGTGAGAGCCTGCGCGTAGGGGCGACGGAGAGATCTCCGTGATCAAAATCAGCGTATGTCAGTACGTATCGAGTGGGCGCGTGAGCGCCAAGCCGGGTGGCACCGCAGGATTTAAACGATCCTGTCCCAGCAAATTCTATGCAGGGACGGGATTTTTTATTCCGTCCGGGAACGAAAGGAAAGGTAAGAGCAATGTCAAACATCAAAGAGATCCCCTACAAGATCTACCTGGAAGAGAACGAGATGCCCACCCATTATTACAATGTGCGCGCGGACATGAAGAAGAAGCCGGCTCCTTTGCTCAATCCGGGCACGGGCAAGCCGCTGACCTTCGAGGAGATGCAGCCCATCTTCTGCGATGAGCTGATCAAACAGGAGCTGGACGACACGACGCCGTTCATCCCCATCCCCGACGAGATCAGGAACTTCTACAAGATGTACAGACCCTCCCCGCTCGTCAGGGCCTACTGCCTCGAGGAGCGCCTCGGGACGCCCGCCAAGATCTACTACAAATTCGAGGGCAACAACACGAGCGGTTCCCACAAGCTGAACTCCGCGATCGCCCAGGCCTACTACGCGAAGAAGCAGGGCCTCAAGGGAGTCACGACGGAGACGGGCGCCGGCCAGTGGGGCACCGCCCTCTCGATGGCCTGCAGCTATTTCCAGCTGGACTGCAAGGTATACATGGTCAAAGTCTCCTATGAGCAGAAGCCCTTCCGCCGCGAGGTCATGAGGACCTACGGCGCGAACGTCACGCCCTCCCCCTCCAACACGACCAATATCGGCCGCAAGATCCTGGAGGAGTTCCCCGGTACGACAGGTTCCCTTGGCTGCGCGATCTCAGAGGCGGTCGAAGCCGCGGTTTCCACTGAAGGCTACCGCTATGAGCTCGGAAGCGTGCTGAACCAGGTGCTGCTCCACCAGAGCATAATCGGTCTCGAAGCCAAGACCGCGATGGATAAATACGGCATCAAGCCTGACATGATCATAGGCTGCGCAGGCGGCGGCTCCAACCTCGGCGGACTCATATCCCCGTTCATGGGCGAGAAGCTCAGAGGAGAAGCCGACTATCAGATCATCGCAGTCGAACCGGCCTCCTGCCCGAGCTTCACCAGGGGCAAATACGCCTACGACTTCTGCGACACCGGAAAGATCTGCCCGCTCGCCAAGATGTACACTCTTGGATCCGGATTCATTCCTTCCGCGAACCACGCCGGCGGCCTCCGCTATCACGGCATGAGCCCTGTGCTCTCCGAGCTCTACGACCAGGGCCTGATGGAGGCGAGAGCCGTCGAGCAGACCGCGGTATTCGCCGCAGCCGAGGAGTTCGCCAGAGTCGAAGGCATCCTCCCCGCCCCGGAATCCGCCCACGCGATCAAAGTCGCCCTGGACGAGGCGAAGAAGTGCATAGAGACCGGAGAAGAGAAGACCATCCTCTTCGGCCTCACCGGCACAGGTTATTTCGACCTGGTCGCCTACGAG
>JAFWFF010000179.1 GCA_017515765.1 Bacillota bacterium
CAGAAGGACCGAGACCGTAACGGTCAACAAAGGCAAGAGCCTCGTCTGGCTCACGGTGCTCTGCGCCATGATGCTGGCGGCAGGGCTGCTTCTTGCGGTGCGCCTTTTTGTCAACCACTCGTTCCTGAAGAACTATGAGCAGGGAGAGTTCGTGACCGAAGGGGAAGAAAAGCTTCTCTGGGGAAATCTCCCCGAACGCTATCTCCCGTATTACAACCTCGGGAACGCCGCGTACAAGCGGGGCGACTACAAGGAGGCGGTGATGCGCTATGAGCAGGCGCTCGCCAGGCACCCGGGGATCTACGACCGCGAGAAGGAATGCCGCGTCAGGATTAATCTGGCTCTCTCCATGGTGAAGCAGCTGGACCTTAAACATCTGGATTCGGAGGAGAAGGTCGAGTACGCGGTGAACGTGCTGCTCTCGGCGAGAGACGTGCTCACGGAGAACGGCTGCGCGAACCCCGAGGCCGGAGTCTATGACGGGCACAGCAAAGACGCAGAGCAGCTGAAGAAGGAGATCGACGAGCTCCTGAAGCAGCTTCAGGACCCGGAACAGCAGCAGAGCGGCGGCGGGTCGGACGATAACGAGGAAGAGGGCAGCAAGGACCAGAACACCGAGACCAACCGCGAGAAAGAGCTCCGCAAGAAGCTGGAGGAGCAGATGAGCGAGTCCGCCCAGGAGAAAGCCGACGCGCAGCAGCAGCAGGACCAGCAGCAGGATCAGGGTCAGGACGGCGGCAGCGGGCAGAACAACGGCGCTAACTGGTGATACCCCAAACATTTGGCAAGCTCAACACAATATGTATTTCATCTTGATGTGTTGATGATGTATAATATTTAGGCAAATGCAATACCGATGATCGATTAAGGAGGAACTCCAAATGAGCAAAGAAAGACCGGTCGGAACCATCTCGCGCGGCATCAGATGCCCGATAATCAGAGAAGGAGACGACCTTTCCGCGATAGTTGCGGACAGCGTTCTTGCCGCCGCGGCGGATCCCGAATGGGGATTCAGCCTTCACGACAGAGACGTTGTGGCGATTACCGAGTCCATAGTGGCGAGGGCACAGGGAAACTACGCGACGGTCGACGATATAGCGGCCGACGTGCGCGCCAAATTCGGCGGCGGCACTCTGGGCGTCATCTTCCCGATCCTTTCCCGCAACCGCTTCGCGATCTGCCTGAGGGGCATCGCCAAGGGAGCAGACAAGGTCGTTTTGATGCTCAGCTATCCCTCTGACGAGGTGGGCAACGAACTGGTGAGCATCGACAAGCTGGACGAAGCGGGCGTCGACCCGTATACCGACGTCCTTTCCGAGGAGAGATTCGCAGAGCTCTTCGGCGAGAGCCGCCACCCCTTCACGGGCATGAACTACGTGAAGTACTACGGCGACCTGATCAGAGACTGCGGGACCGACGTCGAGATCATCTTTGCCAACAAGCCGACAGCCATCCTTAATTACACTGATAAAGTCTTGACCTGCGACATCCACACCAGAGAACGCTCCAAGAGGCTCCTGAAGGCCGCAGGAGCGTCGATAGTGCTCGGGATGGACGAGATACTCAACGCGCCCGTTTATCGCGGTGAAGACGACGTTACGGGCTCAGGATACAATGAGAGATACGGACTCCTCGGCTCCAACAAGTCCACGGAAGACCGCGTCAAACTCTTCCCGAGAGACGCCCAGGGCCTGGTGGCCGACATCGCGTCCCGCCTGAAGGAAGCTACGGGAAAGAAGATCGAGGTCATGATCTACGGCGACGGCGCCTTCAAGGATCCCCAGGGCAAGATCTGGGAACTGGCCGACCCGGTCGTATCCCCCTTCCACACCCCCGGACTCAAGGGAACGCCGAACGAGCTCAAGCTGAAATACCTCGCCGACAACGACTTTGCCGACCTTAAGGGCAAGGAACTGAAGGACGCGATCCGCAAGAGCATCAAGACCAAGGACGCCGACCTCGTGGGCAATATGGCATCCGAGGGCACGACCCCGAGACAGCTGACCGACCTGATCGGATCCCTCTGCGACCTGACCAGCGGTTCCGGCGACAAAGGAACTCCCGTCGTCCTGGTCCAGGGATATTTCGACAACTATACCAACGAGTGATAACGGTTCATCCGAAAGCATTTGAAAGGAGACAATATGGTTTACGACAGACGTCCTGATGATATGGTAAGGATCACGACTCCCGAACTGGCGAAGGCCTTCATCGACGAGCAGATCGAGGCGGTACGCGCGCAGGTCGGAGACGGCAAAGTGCTTCTGGC
>JAFWFF010000180.1 GCA_017515765.1 Bacillota bacterium
CCATTCGCATAAGCTCGCCCCGAGATGCATCCTTTCCAACGGCCTCATGGTAGGCGGATTCGACGATCAGGAGAACTTCAACCGCGCGGCTGCTCTCGGAGTCGCGAACTACGGCCAGATGACCGCGGGCGGCTGGATGTACATCGGACCGCAGGGGATAGTCCACGGGACTTTCAACACCCTGCTCAACGCGGGACGCCTCAAGCTCGGCATCCCCGAGGACGGAAACCTCGCCGGCAAGCTCTTCGTCTCCGCCGGACTCGGCGGGATGAGCGGAGCCCAGGGGAAAGCAGCCGAGATCGCGGGAGCGGTCGCCATAATAGCTGAAGTCGACGAGTCCCGCATAGACACCCGCCTGAACCAGGGCTGGGTCAGCGCCAAGAGCGGAGACTTGGAAGAGGTGCTCACGCTCGCGAAGGAGAAGCTCGCGGCCAAGGAGCCATGCGCGATCGCTTATCACGGGAACATCGTGGATCTGCTGGAGTTCCTCTACGAGAAGGACGTCCACGTCGATCTGATGAGCGACCAGACCTCATGCCACGCAGCCTACGAAGGCGGCTACTGCCCGCAGGGACTGACTTACGAGGAGCGCACGGCGATGCTCGATACGGACCCCGCGAAGTTCCGCGAACTGGTAGACGTGAGCCTGAGGCATCACTATGAGATGATAGTCAGATTCCACGAGAGGGGGACGTATTTCTTCGACTACGGGAACAGCTTCCTCAAGGCGGTCTACGATGCGGGAGAGAAGGGGATCTGCAGGAACGGAGTGAACGATCTTGACGGATTCGTCTTCCCGTCCTACGTCGAGGACATCCTCGGACCGAGGCTCTTCGATTACGGCTACGGACCCTTCAGATGGTGCTGCCTGTCAGGAAAGGACGAGGATCTCGAGGCGACCGACAGAGCCGCCGCGGAGTATATCTTTGCTCACAACCGCCGCTACCAGGACTACGACAACTACGTCTGGGTCCGTGACGCCGGAAAGAACAAGATGGTCGTCGGCACCAAATGCCGCATCCTCTATCAGGACGCGATGGGCCGCATGAACATCGCCCTGAAGTTCAACGAGATGATCAGAAACGGCGAGATCGGACCGGTCATGCTCGGCCGCGACCACCATGACACGGGCGGTACCGATTCGCCCTTCCGCGAGACCTCCAACATCAAAGACGGCTCCAACATCATGGCCGATATGGCGACCCACTGCTACGCCGGGAACGCCGCGCGCGGAATGAGCCTCGTGACGCTGCACAACGGCGGGGGCACGGGCATAGGAAGAGCGATAAACGGCGGATTCGGAATGGTCCTCGACGGTTCCGAGCGCGTGGACACGATACTCAGGATGTCGATCCCCTGGGATACGATGGTCGGAGTCGCGCGCCGCGCCTGGGCGAGGAACGAGAACGCCCTGACCGTCGCGGAGGAATATAATCACATGTACGCCGGGCAGGATCACATCACGCTCCCTGAAGTCGCGGACGATGAAGTGATCAAAGCCGCTTTCGCGGAACTGGAGCGCTGAATATGAGAAAAGGATTTGCCGCCGCGGGACGCGGCGACGTATTGATCAAAAACATCGGGGTGCTCGCGACTCCCACGGGCACGTCGGCAGCTTCCGGCAGCGCGCAGGGCGGCTGCGTCAGTGTCATGAAAGACGCTTACGTACTGTCACGGTCTGCCGTTATAGTTGAAGTGGGGACAGGCGACCCCCCCGAGGTGCCGGAAAGCTGCCTTGTGGTGGACGCGGGAGGACGCCTTGTGACTCCCGGGCTCGTCGACGCGCACACGCATCTGGTATTCGGCGGGTGGCGGCAGAACGAGCTCGACCAAAAGCTGAAAGGCGCGACTTATCTGGAGATACTGGAGGCCGGCGGCGGGATACTTTCGACCGTGCGCGCGACAAGGGCTGCGTCCGCTGAGGAGTTGGCTGAGCGCGCGAGTGCGGTCCTCAGCGAGATGTTCTCGCTCGGCACGACGACCTGCGAAGCCAAGAGCGGCTACGGACTGGAGCGGGAGACAGAACTTAAACAGCTTGAGGTCATGCGCCGGCTGAACGATCGCGGACCGGTGGAACTCGTCCCGACGTTCATGGGAGCTCACGCGCTGCCCGGGGAGTACCGTGAAGACCGCGAATCGTATGTGAAACTGCTCTGCGACGAGATGATCCCTGAGGCCGCGGAGAAAGGCCTGGCGGAGTTCTGCGACGTCTTCTGCGAGCAGGGAGTGTTCACCGCTGAGGAGTCGGTCCGGATACTCGAGGCAGCGAAGGCCTGCGGTCTGGGCTGCAAGATCCACACGGACGAGATCTGCGATATCGGAGGGACAGAGGCGGCTGAGAAAGTGCGCGCGGTGTCCGCGGAGCATTTGATCAAAGCCGATGCTGACGGGATCGAAAGGCTTGCGAGAGGCGGCGTGATCGCTTGCCTGCTTCCTTGCACGAGTTTATACCTTGGAGCCGATTACACGAACGCACGCGGCATGATAGAAGCCGGAGTGCCCGTAGCGATGGCGACGGACTTCAACCCGGGATCGTGCCCGTCGAACAATATGCAGCTCGTGATCAACGTCGGCTGCCTGAAGTACAGGATGACTCCGGAGGAAGTGCTTACCGCGGTGACA
>JAFWFF010000181.1 GCA_017515765.1 Bacillota bacterium
CAAAGCCTTTGAGGAGAAGATAGGCCGCGAGGTCCTTGGAAACTATCCCGAATCCGGAACCGTGATGATCGATAAATACGGCGAGGAGCACGAGGCTACGGGGAAGCCGATCGTCTACACCTCAGCCGACAGCGTCTTCCAGATCGCTGCGAACACAGCAGTGATCCCTCTTGAAGAGCTCTACGATATCTGCAAGACAGCGAGAGAGATGCTTCAGGGCGAATGGGCGTGCTGCAGGGTCATCGCGAGACTGTATGTGATCAACGCGGAAGGCAAGCGTGAGCGCACTTCCGACAGGGAAGACTATTCCGTGACGCCGCCCGAGGAGACTTTGCTCGATAAGGTCAGTAACGCAGGCCTGACAGTCTACGCTGTGGGCAAGATCAATTCGATCTTCAACGGCCGCGGAGTGACCGACTATGTGCACACAAAGAGCAATATGGACGGCGTGGACAAGACCCTCGAAGCCATGGAGAAGGTCGAAAACGGCCTGATCTTTACGAACCTCGTGGACTTTGACTCCAAGTACGGCCACAGGCGCGATCCCGAAGGCTACGGCAAGGCGATAATGGAATTCGACGCAAGGATACCCGAACTCAGGGCGGCGCTGAAGCCCGGCGATATCCTGATGCTTACCGCGGACCACGGCAACGACCCGACTGCCCCGGGATTTGACCACACCAGGGAATACGTTCCGATCATCCTCTGCGGCGAACCCGTAAAGGCCGGCATCGACATGGGTACCAGGAACTGCTTCGGGGACATCGGCCAGACGATAGCGGAATATCTCGGGACAGAACCGGTAGCGGTCGGAAAGAGCTTTCTTTCACGCGTTCTCAAATAAGGGGATATCACCATGAACATGAACGATATCATAATCAAAAAGCGCGACGGCGGCAAGCTCACCAAAGAGGAGATCAAATGGACCGTCTCCGGCATCACTAACGGCCTGATTCCGGATTACCAGGCGTCCGCGCTTCTCATGGCAATACTGTTCAGGCACATGGACGAAGAGGAGACGTTTGAGCTGACCGAGGTCATGCGGGACTCCGGCGACGTGGTCGACCTCTCCGCCATTAAGGGCATCAACGTCGACAAGCATTCGACCGGCGGAGTGGGAGACAAGGTCACCCTCATAGTGGGCCCGATCGCCGCGGCCTGCGGGGTCCCCATCGCCAAGATGAGCGGAAGGGGCCTCGGCTTCACGGGCGGCACCATCGACAAGCTGGAGTCGATCCCCGGGTTCAGGACCACCCTGGAGCCCGAGGATTTCTTCGCCCAGGTCAAGCGGATCGGGATATCTTTGATCGGCCAGAGCGGCCACATCGCCGCAGCAGACAAGAAGCTCTACGCACTCAGGGACGTCACCGGGACGGTCGATGACCTTAGCCTCATCGCCTCCAGCATCATGAGCAAAAAACTCGCCGCAGGCTCTGACGCGATCCTACTCGACGTAAAGTGCGGACGCGGCGCGTTCATGAAGACTCCGGAGGCCGCCATGAAGCTCGGAAAGCTCATGTGCAGGATCGGTAAACGCGCCGGGAAGAACACGGTCGCGGTCATAACCGGAATGGACCAGCCTCTCGGGAACGCCGTCGGCAACAGCCTGGAGGTCATAGAGGCGATCGAAGTCCTGAAGGGAAAGGGACCAGAGGACATCACGGAGCTCACCTTCACGCTCTCCGGCATGATGGTTCAAATGGGAGGGAAGGCGGAGTCCGCCGAAGAGGGGCGCAGGATGGCCGAGGAGGCCGTTAGATCCGGCGCCGCGCTCGAGAAGTTCAGGCAGCTCATAGAAGCCCAGGGCGGCGATCCGCGCGTCATAGAAGACTATTCGCTCATGCCTCAGGCAAAGTACAAGGCTGAATACATCGCCGAAAAGAGCGGATACGTAAGGTCGGTCGACCCGCTCACCATCGGCATCTGCTCGCAGCATACCGGTGCGGGAAGGCAGAAGAAGGAAGACCCGATCGATCCCTCAGCGGGCGTCTATCTCATGAAGAAGACCGGCGACACGGTCTCGAAGGGCGACGTGCTGGCTGTGTTCATGGGCGATTCGGAGGAAAAGGTCGGCTCTGCCCTCAGGGAAGCCGAATTCAAGAAGGCGTTCGTCATAGGGGATGAGGAGCCCGAGAAGGAGCCTTTGATCAAAGGCATCGTCGGGACCGATCTCTAAGGAGAAATCACGTGCAGAAGAACAAGTTTCTGACCACTTTAATACTGATCCTCATTATCGCCGTCA
>JAFWFF010000182.1 GCA_017515765.1 Bacillota bacterium
ACGGGTTCGAGCGGCTTGTCTCTGAAGTCTCTGCGCACCGAAGCTATGCGGAGCGCTTCTTCGACGCCCTCGGTGATCTTTCCGAAAGCGGCGTACTGGCCGTCGAGATGCGGGGCGTCGGCCACCATGATGAAGAACTGCGAACCCGCGGAATCGGATGCATCGCTCTCGCCATGGAGAGCACGCCCAGAGTGTGCTTCAGGTCATTCTTCACTCCGTTCGCTCTGAACTCGCCTTTGATGTTCCAGCCCGGGCCGCCCGTTCCGTTTCCCTTGGGACAGCCGCCCTGGATCATGAATCCGGGGATCACTCTGTGGAATGTAAGCCCGTCATAGAAGCCCTCGTTCGCCAGCTTTTCAAAATTGGCCACAGTGATCGGGGCGATATCCTCGTAAAGCTCGCCCGTCATCACAGCTCCGTTCTCCATCTCGATCGTTACTTTTTTCATCTTTTTCTCCTGTTCTCCGCACCGGGCGGGAAACCTATCTCAAAAACAGCGCGCCTACAAGTCCTGCGCCTATCACTATCCAAATCGGGCTGATCTTCGTCCTCCACGAGAGCAAAAGCACCGCGGCGAAGATCGCGATCGGCAGTATCTCCAGCGCCGAGAAAGCCCCCTGGGCCATGATGACTGCAGCAGAAGCGATCAGCCCCACCGTCACAGGCCTGATGCCTGTAAACGCTCCTTCGACCAGCCTGCTCTCCCTGAACTTTGCCAGGAACATGCAGACCAGGTTCACCAGCACGAATGCCGGAAGAGCGACGCCGAAAGTCGCCGCGAGCGCTCCAGGTATCCCGGCGCTCGTATAGCCCACGTAAGTCGCGGCGTTCACCGCGATCGGCCCCGGAGTCGCCTGCGCGATACCGACGAGGTCCGCGAATTCCTCACGGGTTATCAGCCCGAAAGAGGACGCGCCCTCATATATCATCGGAAGCATCGCCATGCCTCCGCCGAAGCCGAAAAGCCCGATCTTCGCGAAGATGTAGAAGAGCTTAAGATATATCATCTCCGCCCTCCTTTTCTCCCGCGCCGGACGCCTCAGCAGCTTCCGCGGCACGCCTGTCGTTCACTCTGGTATAGATGATCCCGGCAGCGATGCCTGCGACTATCGCCCATACCGCGCTGATATCCGTGAACGTTATCACGAGGAACGACGCCGCCGCGAGCACCCAGGGAAGGATCTTTCTTCCCTTCAGCACTTTGGAGCCGAGCTTAATGGCTGCCCACGCGATCAAAGCCGCTGCCGCGGGCCTTATCGCTTTCAGCGCACCCTTCACGTAGGGGTTGTCCCCGAAGCCGCGGAGGAATTCCACTATGAGCATGATGACTATCAGGCTCGGTAGCATCACCCCTGCGGTCGCGACTATGGAGCCTATGGTACCGCGCTTTACGTTCCCGATGTATGTAGCCATGTTTATGGCTATGACTCCCGGAAGTCCCTGCGATACCGCGAGGCAGTCGACGCATTCCTCCTCGGTGAGCCATTTCTTCTTATCCACGACTATCCCCTGGATCAGGGAGACCATGGCCATGCCGCCGCCTATCGTGAAGGCGCCCAGCTTGAAAAACTCGAAGAACAGCTCCCAGAGGCTTATATCCTTTACTGTTTCCGCGTCTTCAGGACGGCTCATCCCCTGCCCTCTTTCTCAATGAGTCCGAGAGCTCTGACAACTGCTTCGTCGGCGGATATCTCAGCCTTCTCGCTTTCGCGGCGGAGCTTGTACTCCACCTTCCCTTCCGCGGCGAGCTTGCCTACGGTGATCCTGATCGGGATTCCGATGAGGTCCGCGTCGTTGAATTTGACGCCGGGACGCTCGTCACGGTCATCGAGGAGCACTTCTGCCCCGCGCTCGGTGAGCTCGGCGTAGATCTTTTCTGCAAGCTCTCTCTGAGCCTGATCGCCGGGCTTGACCAGCGTGATTATCACATGGTAGGGAGCGACGGACAGCGGCCATATGATGCCGTAGTCGTCGTGATACTGCTCTACAACGGCTGCCAGGGTCCTGGTGACGCCTATTCCGTAGCAGCCCATGACTATCGGGTGCTCCTGCTGGTTCTCGTCCTTGAAGGTGGCGCCCATCGGCACGGAATATTTGGTCCCGAGCTTGAAGACCTGTCCGACTTCTATGCCGCGGGTGTGCTTTACGGGGCTTCCGCAGCAGGGACAGGGGTCGCCCTCCTTCAGGGTCTTGAGGTCGCAGACGATGTCGGCCTTGTAGTCGCGGCCGTAGTTAACGTTGATCATGTGGTGGTCCGCCTTGCAGGCTCCGGCGCACATGTTCCTGAGCCCGGTGAGCTCGCTGTCCACTACTATAGTGCAGTCGTGGAGCCCCACGGGGCCTGTGAATCCGCCTACGCTTCCGGTGACCGGGCCCATCTTATCCTCGTTCGCGAAAGCGATCGCGTGCTCGGGGATATCGAGGGCGTTGACCAGTTTGATCATATTGAGATCACGGTCGCCTCTCACGAACGCGGCGACATAGCCGTTGACGTTGAAATCATCGTCATAGGTCTCGAACATGAGGGCTTTGATCGTCTTCTCCTTCGGGAGCCCCAGGAAACCGGCGACTTCTTCGATCGTCTTGGTGCCGGGGGTATAGACCTCCTCAAGCGGGAGCATCTCAACAGTCTCGGGATCGGGCGCGCAGTCTCTGCACTCAGCCTTCTCGACGGTCGCCGCCATGTCGCATTTCTCGCAGTAGGCGATCTCGCTCTCTCCGACTTCGGAAAGCGCCGTGAACTCGTGCGAACCCTTTCCGCCTATCGCGCCGGTATCGGCTTCGACGGGCCTGAAGGTCAGCCCGCACCTTGTGAAGATACGGGTGTACGCGTCATACATCGCGTCATAGCTCTTGTCGAGGCCTTCCCTGTCGCGGTCAAAGGAGTAGGCGTCCTTCATTATGAACTCCCTGCTCCTCATGAGGCCGAAGCGCGGTCTCGCCTCGTCCCTGTATTTATGCTGGATCTGGTAGAGGATCTGCGGCATGTGGCGGTAAGACGTGAGTTCGTTCCTCACTATGTCCGTGAAGATCTCCTCATGCGTCGGCCCGAGGCAGAAGTCTCTGCCGTTGCGGTCCTTTATGCGCCAGAGCTCAGGCCCGTAGGCGTGCCACCTTCCGGACTCCTCCCAGAGCTCTGCAGGCTGTACGGCGGACATCAGGATCTCCTGCGCTCCGCTCGCGTCCATCTCTTCTCTGATGATGTTCTCGATCTTTCTGAGGCTGCGCCATCCGAGCGGCATGAAACCGTAGATGCCGGACGCCAGCTTCCTGATCATATCCGCTCTGAGCAAAAGGATATGGCTCGGTATCTCGGCGTCTCCCGGCGCTTCTCTCAGGGTCTTGAGGTACATCTTTGACATTCTCATTTTTACTACTCTCCGTTTCGGTCAAATAATTTCGATCAGTACTGCAGCCTGGGCTGCTATTCCTTCTCCGCGGCCGGTAAAGCCCATGTGCTCGGTCGTGGTTGCTTTGATCCCCACAAGGCCGGGATCGCATCCCAGCGCTCCGGATACCGCCTCGCGCATGCTGTCGATATATCCCGCGAGCCTCGGCTTCTGGCAGATCAGGACTATGTCGGCATTTCCGAGGCCGAAGCCCTTCTCCCTCAGCAGGCTCATCACCCGCTTCAGGAGCTCCAGGCTGCAGGCGCCTTCGTACGCCGGGTCATTGTCCGGAAACAGCCTCCCGATATCGGGAAGGCCGGCAGCTCCGAGGAGCGCGTCCATCAAAGCGTGCACCGCGACGTCTCCGTCCGAATGCGCTTCGAGCCCAAGCTCGAAAGGTATCTCTACTCCGCCGAGGATCAGTTTCCTGCCTTCGGCGAATCTGTGGGCGTCAAACCCTGTCCCAACTCTAATGCCCATGGGGCTTCCTCCCGGGCCTCGTCAAAGAGGCCTATTTCTTATCCATTTTGATCCTGCCGAATATCATGCGGCCGGCAGAGGTCTGAAGCACGCTGGTCACGGTGATCTCAGTGGTCTCGCCGATCGCCTTGCGTCCGTCTTCCACAACCACCATCGTACCGTCGTCCAGGTACGCTATGGCCTGGCTCGAATCCTTGCCCTGCTTCACCGGCGTCACCGTCATCTTCTCTCCCGGTATCACGACCGGCTTCAGGGTATTGGCCAGCTCGTTGATGTTCAGGACGTCGACTCCGTTGATCGTGGCGACTTTGTTCAGGTTGAAGTCGTTCGTGACGACCTTGCCGTTCATGATCTGCGCAAGCTTGAGCAGCTTGACGTCGACCTCGGGGATGTCGCGCAGGCTCTTCTCGTTGTCCGTATTGTAGATCTCTATGCCGTAGTCGGTCTGGATCTTGTTCAGGATGTCGAGGCCGCGTCTTCCCTTGGTGCGCTTGAGCGCGTCGGAGGAGTCCGCGATATGCCTGAGCTCCACAAGGACGAATTCCGGTATCACTATCGGCCCTTCCAGGAACCCCGTCTTCATGATCTCGGCTATGCGGCCGTCGATGATGACGCTCGTGTCGAGGATCTTCGGGATCCCGTTCTGGCTCTTTTTGTTCCTGGAGCCTTTGCCTATCTGGAGCCGGCTCTGGAGGCTTTGCTCGCCGGAATTCTCGTTATGGAGAGGCGCGACGACCTGAG